>JAEUUV010000209.1 GCA_016787285.1 Saprospiraceae bacterium
TTTTCCAGCCGGGTATTGTAGTTGGAAATATTCAGGCCCGCGCCCTGGTCTTTGGCGAAATTGTACAGGAAAGACGAGTTCCGGATCACGATGTTCCCGACATTGGCCGTATCGTCGGAAATATTCATGGCGCCGCCAACACCATCGTCGGACGAGCCGGCCGCACCGGCCGAGTTGGTCTGGAAGGATGCGTTCTCCACGAGCAGGTTACCGCCGGCGCTGATATTGACTCCGCCTCCGGTGGCAGACGCTGTGTTGGCGGAAATATTACAGTTCTGCACGGTAATCTTTGAATTGGTGTTTTGCATGAAAAGACCGCCGCCGAATCGGGCGGAATTGCCTTCTACCGTGCAATTTTTGAACGTGACATTGGCAGTAAAACCCACCGATGCTGCGCCGCCGCTGGTGACCGCCGTATTGCCTTTGAATTCGCAATCTTCGTAAGTACCGAGGGTGCCGGCGTTGTAGTTTGTGGAAGAACCGCCGAAGGTAGCCGAGCCGCCTTCAAAATTGCAGCTTTTATACAGGAATTGCGACGAATCTGTATGGTGGATATGCGCGCCGGTATTAGCGGCGTTGCCGCGCAGGAAATCGGAGTCTTTTACTTCGTAACGGCCTTTAACACTGTAGACCCCTCCACCCCGAGCGGCGACTGTGGTGGCCGCACCTGGCTGTACCCGATTGTCTTCGAATAGGCAATTTTCTATGTGGTTTTTACCGCCGCCGCTATATCCGCTGATGAAAATGCCTCCGCCTTGGTGGGCTGCATTGTCCCGGAAAATGCAGTTTTTGATGGTGGATGTTGTAGTGGCGTTGAAGATGGCGCCGCCGGTAGCGGTATTACCCGAATTGACGGGGTCTATGGCCACATTGTCCTGAAACAGGCAGTTGTCAATAGTGAATGGGAAAACGCCCTCGCGCCCGTCGTTGTACATGGCCGAGTAATCATTGGAGCGGTTGCCGATAAAGATGGAATTGGTGAGGTTGAAGGTCGTTTGCCAAGTGTACATGCCGGCGCAGGGATTAGCCCCGGCGTCGTTGTTCAGGAACTGGCAACTGTCCACCACCATATTGGCCGAAGTGATGACGTACAGCGAACCGCGGATGGTTTTGTTTTCCGAAAAAATACACTTGCGTACGGTGCTGCCGCCCGACAGGTTGCGCAGATAGATGCCGGCGCTGAGCAGAGCGGTACCGTTTTTTTCAAACCGGCAATTGTACACCTCCAGGCCACTTGCTGCGGCGTCGAGGGCGGCCAGTGCGCCGCCGGTGTCGGCGTAGTTGTCGGTGAAGCGGCAGTTATGCACGGTCAGTTTGGCCGTGGTCAGGATGCCGCCGCCGCGGCGGGAAAGATCGGGGTTGGCGGCGCCCACGAGGGTTTGGCCACCCGAAATGGTGAACCCGTCCACCGTAGCCCGGTCGGAGGGATTGGCCGAAGCTACCACTTCCACCACGTGCAGGGCATTGTCGGTGCGGTTCACGGTATAGTTTCCGGTGGTGTCGTTTCCGGCAAAGTCGCCGCTCAGGATGGTGACGTTGGTTGTCGGGTTTCGCGCTGCGAGGTTGTTTTCGGTGCCGTTGAAGCCGCCATATAGCGCCACGCCGGCTTTCAATTGAAACGTAGCGTTCGCTGCCGCAGGCTTGTAGGCGCCTGCAGCCACCCACACCTGACCGGCATTGGCGGCCGCCAGCGCATCCGTCAGCGAAGTGTAGGCGTCCTGCCAGGACGTACCGTTATTGGCGCCCGTGGCATTGGATTTCACATAGTAAGTTTGGGCCGTCAGGCTCCCGGCAAGCAGGAGCAGCAGGGAAAAGAGTAGCAAGTTCTTCATAAAACAGAAACAGTTAGAGATGGTTGGATAAATGACGCGGTGAAATTGGCTCGAAAAATCCGGCTTTTTGGGAAAATTAAACCGGAATATTCAAATCCGGCAAAATTTTAGCGATTTAGACTATGTCGGATACGGGAGTGTTAAAAAAACTGTGCCATCGTCACTTCCCTTAACCTTGGAACGCCGCGCGTGGGTCTTTTGACCCCGCGCCAACCGCTTGATTAACGGACACTTTTGTGCGGGGTCAAAAGACCCGCGCACGGCGAAAGGACAAGCGGTTGAAATGCATCCGACGAATTTGTCGTCGGATGCATGCGTAGCCGTGCGAAAACAGACCATATCCTGTTGGCTACGCACTCGTCCGACGAACAAATTCGTCGGACGAGGCTCCGCGCATATTGTTCAGCCGGGGAACGAAATCTTTCCCATGCCCACCAACGGCAATCCGCCCAGCCGGGCGTCGGGTTCGGTGTGTCCGGCCACAGTTTCATTGGCCAAAACGGCAAAAAGCACGGCTTCCTTGGCGTCGCCCGACAGGCCGAGCGCATCCATAGCCGCTATGTTCCAGCCGGGCAGGTTGCTGCGCAAATGCTGGATCATCAGGGGATTGTGCGCGCCGCCGCCGCTCAGGAAAATAGCGCGTTTGGCTGCTGTGGGCGGCACGCGCCCGATGCCTTCGGCAATGGTGTCGGCGCTGAAACGGGTCAGCGTGGCCAGCAGGTCGTGGCTGAAGGTGTCGGAGTTGATCGCCTCGGACGCCGCCTGTTCCAGCACCCAGGCGAGGTCGAACTGTTCAGGCCCGGTGGAGGCGGGGTAGGGCAGGGCGAAGTAGGGGTGACTTTTCAGCCGGGCCAACAACCCGGCATCCACCCGGCCTGCCTGGGCAAGGCGCGCATTGGCGTCGAAGGGTTGGTTGAAAAAGTGCCGGGCGGCGGCATCCAGCAGGGTGTTGCCGGGGCCGGTGTCGGTAGCGAACACGCGCGTTGGGTCGCCGTCACCGGGCAGGAACGTGAAATTGGCAATACCGCCCATGTTGAGCAGGAAGCGGTCTTCGCCGGGTTGAGAAAACAGGAAGTAGTCGCCGTACAGCGCCAGCGGAGCGCCTTCGCCGCCGGCGGCTACGTGTTTTTGCCGGAAATCGCTCACGGTAATGATGCCCGTGCGGCGGGCGATATGGTCGCCGTCGCCGATCTGGAGCGTGGCGTTGGGGTAGCCGGGCAACCCGTGAAATTGCCGGGGCGCGTGAAAAACCGTTTGCCCGTGGCTGGCGATGAGGTCCACCGCTTCGGGCGCAATGCCCCAGCCGGCGAGTGCCTCGCACACGAGGGCGGCGTGCCGCTCGGCCACGAGCACATGGAGCAGCACGAGGTGCTGGAAATCAATAGTTGGCTGGGCAAACACCCGGCGCACTTCTTTTTTGAACGCCGCATCGTAGGGCGCGGTGACGAAGTGCGTCACCCGGATTTTGGTGTGCATACCGGCGCCTTCAACCCGGCAAAGCGCCATGTCAAGCCCGTCGAGCGAGGTGCCGGACATCAGTCCGAGAATGGTGCGGACGGGTTTGCGGGCGACGGCGGCGAGTTGTTCGACGTGTGGACGCATGGAAAGTCTGTGTTTTGAGTGGTTGAAAACAGGCGCAAACCACAGTAGGACACTACAGATTCGCACAGATTTTCAAAGATGAGGCAAGTGGAATCAATTATTCGAGAGCAAATTCTGCGTGTCGTCTGTGCATTTTGTCTGTGTAACGTCTGTGTGAAATACTCTGCATGCGTTGCCGAACGCGGCAAATTTTTCGCAGACGTTACACAGACAAAATGCACAGACGACACGCAGAATTTGTTAATTACGTCGAATACTTGTTTTTGAAAAAACTGTAGTAAGAAACCGACGCGGTCTCAATGACCAGCCCGCACGGAAGTCATGCGGATGTCGTCGAGGGGGCGGTCGTTGGCGTCGCGGGGTACGGCTACGAGGCGGTCGAGCACCTCCAGTCCGGACACGACTTCGCCGAACACCGTGTACTGGTTATCGAGTTGCGGGGTGCCGCCTTTGGCTTTGTATTGGGCGCGCCATTCGGGGCTGAATTTGGTGCCGAGGCGTTGTTCCCATTGGTCGAGCGACTCGTCCGTTTGCGGGGTGCCTGTCACAATGAAAAACTGGCTGCCGCTCGACTCCCGCTGCGGGTTCACCTGATCGGGCAGGCGGGCCGCCGCCAGGGCGCCGCGCAGGTGCGGGAAACGAATTTCGGACGGAATGGTGTAGCCCGGCCCGCCGCCGCCGAGTACGGTGCCGGCGGGTGCGGATTTCGAGTTGGGGTCGCCGCCCTGGATCATAAAGTCGGGGATCACGCGGTGGAACAGCAGGCTGTCGAAAAAGCCCTCTGCGGCCAGTTTGAGGAAATTGTCGCGGTGCCGGGGCGTCTCGTCGTACAGCCGTACCCGGATGTCGCCCATGCCGGTGCGGATGAGCACGGTGGTTTCCTTTTTTTGGCAGGCGGAGAGGGTCAGCAGGGCGAGGAGGAGGAGATACTTCGTCATGTGTTTTTTCGCTTGTAATTTTCCGATGCCAAAAGTAGAACGCATTCGCTCAAAAGCCAAATCTTGTCATTCTACTGCTTACTTTTGCCTGACAATACTTGAATCATGGATACACGCGAAGCCATAATGCAGGAAGCTAAAACCCGGTTGAACGCGACCTTCGGCGACACAATCAAGCATGTGGTGCTTTTTGGCTCACGGGCTTGGGGCAACCCTCAACCCTGGTCGGATTACGACATTCTGGTCGTTGTGCGAAAGGATGGTGCTTGCGACTGGCAAACGATCCGGGCAATCAGACATACGCTGTATGCTATTGACAAAAAGTATGACGTGCTGACACAGGCACTTGTGGTTTCGGATTTTGAACTTAACAATACGCTTCGAGGCCGACAAGACATCTTTCAGGATGCCCTTCAAAACGGGATTTACGCTTGATATGGAAATACAGGATAAACAAGAAGCAACCAGAGTTCGGCTTGAGCAAGCGCATCAGGCGATCCGCGACGCCGAATTGTTGCTCAGAAATCAGTCCTTTTCCGCAGCGATCAACCGTGTGTATTACGGTATGTTTTACGCCGTTCTGGCTCTCGCCGTTTTTTACGGATTCAAAACCTCCAAGCACGGTCAACTCATCGGGTGGTTTAATCGTGAGTTCATTAAAACCGGGTTGCTTGATCAAAGGCTGTTTGATATGCTTCACGATGCATTCGATCTACGCACTGATGCCGATTATGAATTGGATCCACTGCCGTCGTCGGAGCAGATTGCCCATTTGCTGGCGGACATGAAGATTTTCATTGCAGAAATTGAAGTCTGGCTGAACAGGCAGTTCGTATAAATCATCACTCCAAACCCTTCCTGCCCATGCCCACACACCCGGCCATTCCTATCTGGCCGGCCCGCCTCATGTACGCCGCCGCACTGCTCGCAGTGGTTGGGTTTTTTCAACACAAAATGGCAGAGGAGGCGCGGCTGCACCGGGTACTGACGGCAGTGGCGCCGCTGGCGGTGGAGGCGGTGGATGAGGGGAGTGGTAATTTATACCGGGGAATTTCTACGGAGGTCAATGGTTATCCCAATCCATACATGGTAAATCATTTACGCAGCGCACAAGCCGCCCTGCGCGAGGTGCGAAGATGTTCAAAAGCGCTGGACTGGTTACTGAGCATCCCTACTTCAACGGAGCGAAGACTCATTTTTGAGCAGCAAATTGCAGACATGCCCGCTTTGGCCGACTCGCTATGGGCGTATTGCGACACGGATCCGGATATAAAAAACGAAATCCACGACGCTCTCCCGACCTATTTGCCTCCCCTCAGAAAACAGATCGTCGCGCATTTATCAAGAGCCGACGGAGAGGACGCTGACCGATGGAAAGACCTCCTGCGGCTTCGATACGCCTTAGCAAGCAACACAGTGCTGAACTATCATAGAAAACGAGTTAGCGGCGGCGAAGGGCACTCGGTAGGGCCATTCATCGAATATCGCGGCCTTCAGACCTGTCCCGTAGCCGGCGATGTTTTCCAGGCTGATATTTTTGTTGGCGGATATGGATATGGCCATTTCCCCGACTACTCAGTCGAGATCAATGGCGCTCCTTGTATTTTTGAGGCGGGGAAATGGACGTATCGGCACCGTTTCGATACGCCGGGTGTGCATCAACTGAATGTCGAGACCCGGATGTTTGATGCTTGGGACTCCACCCTTATCCAGACTTGCACCAGAACTTTTGAGGTACGCGTTCAGCCAAACCACGATTTATCCACCCCAAAAATTTGACCACCATGAAAAAACGATTCCTGGGTCTCGGCTGGAAAGAACATCTGATTTATGCCGTCCTCCTGCTGGCAACAGGCTGGTTATTTCAACATAAAACCACGGAACAGGCACGGCTGCACGGTATCATGGAAGAAGTATTTCCGTTGGCCGCGCAGGCTATTTCTACCCGGCAAAATGAGCGCCTCATGCAGCACATTAATCGTGAAGCCGACTACTATCGTTCGGACAGAAGGGAGTCTTACCGTGCACGTGCAAAAGACATTCAAAAATGGGTCGAAATTTCGAGCCTTGAACTCAAGCGCATTGCCGAAACGCCGGATGTGGAATTTCAACGAAAGGAACTTGTACCACTGTTGGAACAACTCTCGCACCTGCCCGACTCGATTCTACAGGCCTGCGATTCCGATTCCGCCATTGGGCAGCGGCTCCGTCAAATCTACCCAGAGGAATTTTGGGACATGACTGCTCAGTATCTTCCCCGGGCCGAACAACCTGAACTTGTTCGATTGGCAAACGCCCTGCGCGTACGGGTGGGATTGGCTGCCAATGCGGGGCTGCGGTATTGCTTTTCGAGGGTTAGGGATTATGCAATCCGATACGCCCATATCCCGGTATTAAACACGCGGCACCCTTGCCCCAGAGTCGGAGAGATGTTTGAAGCCGAAATCAATTTCGTCGGCTATATCGCGGATCCCGACTTCGAGGTCGAAATCAATGGCCGCCCCGTGGTTTCGGACAATGGCCTGGTGCATTTTGAGACGCGGTTTACCCGTCCGGGGAAAAAATAAGATCAAGGCGCGTTTTGTGCGTCCAGAGAACGAAGAGGGGGCGAAATTTCAGTACGAAGAGGAGTTTGAAGTAGAGGTGTGGCCGAGGTGAATCAGACTACTTCTCAGCCCCCAAAGGGAGCGTGTTCAAAAACTGTGTCAGCCCGTTGAGAATAATAAAATTACAAAGTGCACGGAGTTCTTTCATATCAGTTTTTTTGGGAAACCACATTTTCCGTTCCGGCTCCTTTCTCCCATGCTGCGATGGTAAATCGTGTAAGCAACAGCAGCATTTCAGCGGAAATGTTCTCCGGAAAATCCTCCATAATTCTGGCCACCACTTCTTTCAGAGGCATGGCAGGATGCTGTGTTCTGATACGGCCAAGTTTTTCTGCGATAAGCGCCTGTTGTGCCAACAGGTAGGAACGCAAGTGCAGAATCTCGTCCTGACACTCCAACAAAGCGGCAATATCTTCCGTAAACGGAGCCAATTCAGCGTCTCCGGCGATGTCCACCACTGATCGGAGTTCTGTAGAATGCGCTTTTTTTGATGTTGTCAGGCTTGCCATAAAGTTTCTCAGGCATTGGTCGTTAATTTTTCCGATGCCAAAAGTAGGCAGCATTCGTTCAAAAGCCAAATCTTGCCTCCCGACAAAAAATCCCCCCGCCCCTCTCCCAAAAAATCGGTACGCTTTTCGCATAGCCCACAACCGAACCAACGATGAAGTAAAACAATGCTGCCGCGTACCCGAATTCTTGTTGCCTTTGCCATCTTTTTTGCCGCCATTTGCCTGCGCTGTACGTCTTCCGACGACGGCAAACCCCGCATCCTCATTTTCAATAAAACCGAGTTCTACGTCCACGAGTGCATGCCCGCCGCCGTGGAGGCGCTACAAAAAATATGCGCCGACAAAGGCTGGCACGCCGACGTGACGGAGGACAACTATGAGTTCACCGAAGAAAACCTGAGCCGCTACGCCGCCGTGGTATTCCTGCACACCGCAGGCGACGTGCTCAACCCCACGCAGGAAATCGAGTTCGAACGCTACATCCAGGCCGGCGGCGGATTTGTGGGCATCCACACCGCCATTGACACCGAGCACAGCTGGCCCTGGTACGCCAAACTCGTCGGCGGACGCTTCGACGGCCTCACCGACGTGCAGTCCGCCACTATCCAGGCGACCGACCGCGAACACCCCGCCACCAAACACCTCGAACCTGCCTGGCAACGCACCGACGAGTGGTTCAACCTCACCGAACTCAGCCCCGACCTGCACATACTCCTCAACCTCGACGAAAGCACCTGCTCCGGCGGCAAGATGGGCCCCTCGCACCCCGTGGCCTGGTACCACGAGTACGACGGCGGACGCGCGTTTTTTACCGCCATGGGCCACACCCCGGCGGCATACTCGGAACAGGCCTTTCTCCAGCATTTGGCCGGAGGCCTGCAATACGCCGTGGGCGCGGCCAAACCGCTCCAATTCAAAGCCCACCGCCCGATGGAGCAAGCCGCCTCAGGCACAGGTTTCAAAAAAACCTCCGTGGTGTGCGACCTGTACGAACCGATGGGCATGGGACAGTTGCCCGACGGGAAAATCCTGTTCATCGAGCGCCGGGGCGCCGTGAAACTGTACGACCCTGCCGCCGGCAACACCCGCACGGTGTCGGAATTCGAGGTGTACCACCAAAACGAAGAGGGCCTGCTCGGCATGGCCATTGATCCGAATTGGGCTGAAAATCACTGGATTTACCTGTACTACTCGCCCGAAGGCAAGACGGGCGCCATCCGCCTCGCTCGGTTTGTGTTCCAAAACGACCAACTGGACCGCAACTCCGAACTCGTGCTGTTCGAGGTGCCCACCGACCGCAGCGTACACAACTACCACGCCGGCGGCGGCCTCCGCTTCGACGCGCAGGGGCACCTGTACATCGCCACGGGCGACAACACCGACCACTACGACGACGGCTATTCGTCCACCGATGAGCGCCCCGACAAAAGCCAGTACGACTCCCAAAAATCAGCCTCCAACTCGATGGACCTGCGCGGCAAAATCCTGCGCATCAAACCCCAGCCCGACGGCTCGTACCTGTGCCCGGCGGGGAATTTGTTTGCCGAAAAAGAAATCCGTGTTCTGCCGGGCGGCCAGCATTTGGCCACCGACCCCGCGCTGGAAGGTATCGCCTACCCCATTCGCGGGCAGCGCCCGGTCAGCATTGCTGCCGACTACCCGCAACGTGCCAACATCTGGTGGGGCAATGGCCGCCCCGAGATTTTCGTGATGGGCTGCCGCAACCCCTTCCGGTTCGACTTCGACAACCGCCGCGGCCTGCTCATCTGGGGCGAACCCGGCCCCGACGCCGGCGTGCCCGACAGTACCCGCGGCCCCGAGGGGTACGACGAAATCAACATTGCCCGCACGGGCGGTTTTTACGGCTGGCCGTACTGCATCGGCCCGAACCTTCCTTACCGCGAGTACAATTTCGAGACCGGCACGCCCGGCCCCTGGTTTGACCCTGAGCACCCGTACAACGACTCGCCGCACAACACCGGCGACCGGCACCTGCCGCCCGCCCGCAAGCCGTTGATTTGGTACCCGTTCAAAAGTTCGAAGGAATTTCCGCTGGTGGCCAACGGCACCCGCTGCGCCATGACCGGCCCGGCGTACTACTGCGACCAGTATCCGCCCGAAACCCGCTTCCCCGAGCGCTTCGACGGCAAAGTCATCATCTACGAATGGATGCGCAACTGGATGCTGGCTGTGGGTATTGACTCGCTGGATCAGTACACCGACATGCAGCCGCTGGCGCCCAATGTGCGGCTGGCGCGCCCCGTGGATATGTTTATTGACAAAAACGGTTCGCTGTGGGTGCTGGAGTACGGCACCGAATGGTACGCCCAAAACCCCGATGCCTGCCTCAGCCGTATTGACTATGTGCGCGGTGACGGCGCCACGGACGAGGTAGCCGAAACCGCCCCGGGCAACGCAGCACCCACCGTCCGTTGGGATTTCGGCGGCAAAAACCGCAGTTTTTACCAGCCCGGCGACGTCGTGCAGTACGCTGTGCAGGTGACCGACCCCGAGGATGGCTCCCTGAAAGACGGCCGCATTCAGGCTGCCGATGTGTTGCTGCATTTCGATTATCTGGAGCCGGGCGTGAGCCTGTCGCAACTGAGCAAGCGGATCAAACCCAAACCCGTCCCCTTCGAGCGGGGCAAAAAACTCGTGGACGAGTCCGACTGCCGGAGTTGTCATGCGGTGGACCGGAAAATCAACGGTCCGGCCTACCAGGACATCGCCCGGAAATACAAAGACGACAAGGCGGCACCCAAGCGCTTGGCCGAGAAAATCATCAAGGGCGGCAAAGGCGTATGGGGCGAGGTGGCCATGAGCGCGCACCCGCAACTGGCGCCGAAGGACGTGGCCGACATGGTGCGCTGGATACTTGCGCTCAGCGATTTTGAAGCGCCGAAAACGCAAGGTTCGCAAGCGCTGAACCCCCCTGTCGGCAAAGAACCCGGCACCTTCGTGTTTCACGCGGCGTACAGCGACCGCGGTGGAGCCGGCCAGCCCGCCCTGACAGGCAGCGAAACCATCGCCCTGCGCCCGGCGCAGCAACAGGCCGAAGGCGCCGACAGCCTGTCTAAAGGCGCCGACAAGTACAAACGTCCGCTGAACAACGCCACCACGACTGTGCTCGAACTAAAACACGGTGAATGCTTTGTGTTCAAAAAAATTGACCTGCGTGGCATCGCTTCCGTCAGTCTGGCCCTCGACGCCTCGGCGCAGCGCAAGCACAGCGGCGGCGGCAAAATCGAACTGCGAATCGGCGGCCCGGACGGGAAATTGGCCGGCACGGCAACCATACCCCCGGCGAGCGACTCGGGCGGTCTCACGGCTGTGGAACTGAAAATTGAGCGCTCCGCCTGGCCCGCCGACGGCTCGCTGCAGGATTTGTTTTTCGTGGTAAAAAACGAGGCTGCGGGCGGGAGGGTTGTGATTGGGGTAGATTGGGTACGGGTGGGGTGGTGAGGGTGTTACACACACTTTTCCAGTTCTTCCGTCAGAAATGTTTCCAAACTGCATATGTTCAAGTCGGCGTTGAGCATCCAGGAATCTCCGGAGGGCACGATGACGTACCGGCGTGCCGGTTTCAGGTCGGCCACGCTTTGGTAAAAACCTTTCGCTACGGAAGGTGCCGTGGAATACTTGATCTCGATGCAGGTCATAGTGCCGTGGGGACTGATGAGCACCAGGTCGGCCTCGGCGCCGGCTACCGTACGGTAATAATAGAACTGCCAATCCGGGCTGGTTTCCCGGTAAATCTGTTCAATCACATATCCTTCCCACGAGGGGCCGACTACCGGATGCCCTTGCAATGCATCATAATTGGCCACCGCCGACAGGTAGTGTAACAAACCGGAGTCCCGGAAGTAAATTTTCGGCGACTTGACGAGCCGTTTACCCAGATTGACAAAGTATGGCTCCAGACGGCGAATAAGAAACCCGCCTTCCAAAATGTCCAGATAGCGGCTTGTAGTGGGGTGCGTAACGCCCAGAGACTGTGATAACATATTGACGTTCAGGATTTTTCCATGTACATGGGCCACCATCCGATACAGCCTCGACAAGGTGGAGAGATTGATCTCGTATCCCATGGCGCGCAGGTCTTTTTCCAAAAAGGTCTGAGAGAAGTTGCGCAACCAGGCCGTACTTTTGGCGCCATCGGGCGCCAGCAAAGCATTCGGGAAACCTCCACGGAACCAGTGCGTTTTCCGGTCAATGCTTGCACTCAATGCTTCGGACAAAGAAATCGGAGTCAGTTCGATGTAGGCAATGCGTCCGGCTAAGGTTTCCGACGTTTGGCGGATCAATGCCGGCGAGGCCGATCCAAGCAACATGAAGCGTGCGGGCCGCCGATCCTGATCCACCAACCCACGGATCAGTGCGAACAGGTGGGGCATCAGTTGTATTTCGTCAATGATGACGCATTTCTCCTGTTGGCTGTGCAGGTATGCCTGCGCATTTTGCAATTTGGCCACGTCTTCTTCCAGTTCCATGTCCAGAAGTATGCTGGGTGTCCTGATTTGTTTTTGCAATGCTTTTGCCAAGGTCGTTTTGCCTACCTGTCGTGGACCGACAATGCCTACCACGGGGAAATAGGTCAAGTAGTCCAATATCTCGGGTACTATGCGCCGCGCAATCATGTCCTTGTTTTTTTAAAATCAGATTTTAATTTTACAAGGACAAAAATAGTGGATAGGTTTCTGTTTGAAGTAAAAATAATAAACTTGTGTGGCATCCTCTCCACAGCCTGGCCCGCCGACGGCTCGCGTCAGAATTTGTTTTTCGTGGTGAAAAACGCGGCTGCGGGCGGGAGGGTTGTGGTTGGGGTGGATTAGGTACGGGTGGGGGGGTGAGCAATCTCACCGCACCAGGTACAAGTACCCACTCCTCCTCAATTTTCCTTTTTCGTCCTCCATGCCGTCCCATTCCGTACCGTCAATGAACCGGGCGCGGTGTATTTTCCAGACATACACGCCGCCGGGCATTTGTTCGCCCAGAAAATCACCGTTCCAGGATTCGTCGGGCATACCCTCGGCATCTAATGAAGTGGATTCCCAGATTAACTGGCCTGTCCGGGCGTAAATGGCAATGTGGTAATCGGCCAGGCCAATACCTTTCGGCAGGAAAATCTGCTTTTCCAAATGGGTATTGTTGGCCGGTTCCAAAATATTCGGCACGTACAGGGCGCCAAGCGTATCCAAATCTACGATTGCGGTTGCCGTGTCGGCACAGCCGAATTCGTTGACTACCCAGTGGTACACCGTTTTGTCGAAGCTGGACAGGTAGCGGTGTTTCGGGTCTTTTTCTTCTGAAATAGCACTGGCGTCGCCAAAATCCCAGAAGAAGTATAGCGCGTCAATGCTTGAATCGTCGGTGAACTGGTACGTGCTGGGTGGGTCGGCATCTACCTTGTCGAAGTAAAAATCAGCGGTTGGTGATGGGTAAATGTGCAGCAGGCTGTCAAAATGGATGCTGTCGGTGCAGCCGCTACCGTTCCACACGACCAGGGACACGCCGTAGTAGCCGGTGTCCGGGTAGATCCAAGTGGGGCTGTATGTGGTATCGGTTCCGTTGTGGAAGGTCCAACGTGCGTACTCGGCATTCAGTGAGGTATTTTTGAAAAATACATGCTCCACTACACAACCCACGGTATCGTCAATTTCGAACATCGCCTTGGGCACGTCATAAGCCGTGAAAGTTTTGAACATCGTGTCGGCACAGAGGAAGGCATTTTTCGCAATGATTCGGATCGTGTAGGTTCCCGCAGCACCGTAACTCGTGCAGGGATTGTTCAGCACCGAAGTATCGCCGTTTCCAAGGTTCCATTGAAAACCGGAAGCGCCTGTGGAGGTATTTTGAAAACAAACCTCCTGCGGCAGCCCGCAAGGTTCATCCTGCACGATGTCGCAGTCCGCCACAGGTACCGGATACACCAGTACGCTCGAAAACACGGTGTCGTTGTCACAGCCGAACACATCCACCGCCCAAAGTGTGATTTTGTAGTCGCCCGTGTTGTAGTACGTGTGCGTACCCGGGTTGGCTCCGACTGCTGTGTTGCCGTCTCCGAAATCCCAACGGTAGAAGTAGGCGCCCGGATTAGCGGTCTGGTTTACTAAGTTGACTTTCAGCGGTGGGCAGCCGAACAACGGGTTTGCAGAAACAACCGGCGAAGGCAACGGCCGAATATTGATCGTTTTCGTGAACGTATTCGGGCAGCCGGTAGCAGCAGAGTAGGCGGTGAGTTTGACCACATACGCTCCAGGAAACGCATACCGGTGGATCGGGTTTGTAGCCGTGGAAGTATCACCGTCGCCGAATTCCCAGAAGTTTCCGTTCACGTCAATGGACGTGTTGGTGAACTGTACACTGTCTTCCGCACACACATAGTCCGGCGCAGTAAACGACACTTTTGGCGCCGGATACACGGTGATGTCGGTGGAGTAACTGTTTTCCGAGCAGCCGTTATTCGCTACCAGTGTCACGGTGTACTGCGTGATTGTGTCGCCGGTGGCATAAAACGTGTACATGGTGTCTTCCGCCATGCTCGTGTCGTCGTTCTGGTCGAAATACCAGTTGTACACAATGAGCGAATCCGGCGAAGTCGAATTGTCGAAGGTCACTGTCAGTGGCTCGCAGCCCGTGTTTGGGTCTACGCTGAAAAACACCCGGATACTGTCGGGCTTGACGGTGATCTGCTGCACGGCGGTATCCGTCCCGCATTCGTTGAACGCGATCAACTTGATGATGTAAATCTCGTTGTCCACGCCGTCGGCAGTGAATACCCGGTCGGGAGGCAGTGAATCCGTGAAAAAGAGCATGTCGTTCACATACCAGGCAAACGAATCAGGAAGGCCCTGGGTCAGGTTGTTGAACCGGACCGTCAGCGGGGTACAGCCCTCGTTTTTGCTCAATTTCAGTTCTGCCAGCGGCTTGGGATACACCAGTACCGAATCGCGGTAGGTGTCGGTGCCGCAGTGGTTGGTCGCGGTCAGGGTAATAAAGTACAGGGTGTCCTTCAGCCCCTGCTGGTAATACTGGGTACCGGGGTTTTCCAACGTACTGGTCGTATCATTTCCAAAATCCCAAGCATACTGTACGAACTGGTACCCCACGCTGGTATTCGTGAAATTGACCGGCAACACCGCGCAGCCCAACGAAGTGTCCTTCACAAACGACGCCTCCGGCGGGCCGGATACATACACCTGCTTTTCGATGGAGTCCCGGCAGTAGTACTGGGTTTCGGCAATCAGTTTGACCGTATGCAGCCCTGTGGTTGTAAATGCGTGCGACACATTAGCCGTAGTGTATACCGCGCCATCGTCGAACAGCCAGAGGTACGTGGTGGCGCCGGTACTCGTGTTGGTGTAGGTGGCCGCCACGTTGACGCACAGGCTGTCGGTCACGACAAAATTCGGCACAGGCAAAGGCCGTACAAACACCCTGAAGGTGTCGGAACCAATACAATCCGTGAAGGGTAACCGGTAGTAATACGTCACCACGTATGCGCCTTGCGGCAGACTGCTCGGACCGAAAATACCGACTGAATCCATCACCCCTGGCCCCACATACCAGCCGCCTGCCGGAATGCCGCCGTTCAGCACAATGGCCGTGTCCGAAATGCAGGCGTTTACATCCGGGCCGGCATCCACGAAACCCATGTCAATCACCAGCACCGTTTTGTCCTTGCTAATCACACAAATCCCGTCGGTAAACGTGTAAGTAACCGTCACCGTGGTCAGCGGCCCCGTAAGGGTAATGGCTGCCGGATTGAACAGTCCGACTGTTGGATTGATAATACCCGGCCCCGACCAAATCCCTCCGGGCGGTGTGGGCGGGAATAATTGTGTGATCCCGTCGCTCAGGCAAATCGTGTCCGGCGGCCCCAAATTGACTTCCGGAATGGTGTCAATCACAAATGTATCCGAAGCCGTCGCCGAGCCGCACACGTTGAACGCCGTGACGGTGTAGGTGTACGTGCCGGCGCCCTGGTACTGCACGCAAGGAGGGTTCAAAAGCGTAGAACTCGCCGGTGTGCCGCCCGGGAATGTCCAGAAAACACTGTCCACCGGCATGGTACCCGTGCTGTACGTCGGCATAGGCAGCAGGCAAACAGACTCGCAGAACTCCGTGTAATCCGTAAGGGCTACCGTCGGGGGGAGTAAAATAGTCACGGTGTCCATCCAGAAAACCGAATCGCACACGCTGTTGAACAGGGCCAGTTTCAAGATGTATGTGCCCGCCTGGGTAAACGCAAATGTCGGCTCCGCTATGTTGGGTGTGAACGTCACCGGGCCTGGGCCAGTCACGGTCCACCAGTAGTTTTTGTCGTCGCCGGTGGAATTGTTCTGCACGCCGGTGGTAAACGGCACGGAGCAACTGGAATCGGCGTCCAGCACGGCATCAGCCAACAAGGGCTCCAGGATACGGAAGGTACGGCAGGCCGTGTCCGTCCCGCAAAGGTTGTACGCCACCACGCACATTTCGTAGGTGCCGATATTGGTGTACGTGACCGTGCCCGGCATAAACTGATTCGAAGTCGGCGGGTTGGGCATGCTCGCTCCCGGGAAAAACCAGCGCACGGAATCAATAAAATCCAGCGGGATCAGGTATTGTGCATCGGGGGTGATAGAAGCGCCGGCGCAAAAGTCGGGAATTGGCGCCAGCGTCAGCGTCGGCGGACGCGACACGCGGATGATAGTGTCCCAGATTACTGCTGCACACTCTGCGTTCTTGATCTCCACTATGGCGTTGTAGTTTCCTATCTGGAGATTCGCAGGAATTTGTATCTGTGGCGAGGCCACAGTGTTGCTGGGTGAAAATATCAGGCCTGCAGGGACTGAACTCCACGTATAGGTTAACGCGTCGCCCGTCGTTGCATTTGTCACCGTTATCACATTGCCCTGGCATACAGTATCGCGGTCTGTAGAAATATGCACATCCGGGCCGTCGAGCACCTGGAAGGTTCGGCATGCAGTGGCCGAGCCGCAACGGTTGTAGGCGGTGACGCAGACGGTGTAGGTGCCGGGCTGGCAGTACTGTACCGCCGGGGCGGTGAACGCCGTCGAGGTTTGGGTGGCAGGCACGCAGGCGCCCACAAACGTCCAGCGCACGGAGTCAATGTAGTCCTGCGGTTGAGCGAGGCCGTAGAGGTTGTACACGGCATTGGGTGTGAACGCCGCCGTTTCGCAGTAGTTGATGATGGAGTCGAGCGTGAGGGCGGGGGGGCGGCTCACGTTGACGGTATCCGTCCAGGTAATGGCGGAGCACACGGGGTTTTTGACCGACACGGTGAGCACGTAGTTTCCGATGGCAAGGCCGTTTCCGAAGGTGACCTTCGGCGCGGTGGCCTTGTTGTCGGGGGCAAATGTCGGCCCCGTGGGGCTGACACTCCAGGTGTAGTCCAACTGGTCGCCGGTGCTCGTGTTCGTCACCTGCACCATGTCGCCGAGGCAGATTTTGTCCTTGTCAATGCCGAGGTTGAGGTTCGGGCCGTCGAGCACCTGGAAGGTTCGGCATGCGGTGGCGGAGCCGCAGCGGTTGTAGGCGGTGACACAGATGGTATAAGTGCCGGGCTGGCAGTACTGGATTGCGGTGAGGGGGAAAAAATCCGTTGAGGTCTGGCTTGCGGGCACGCAGGCGCCGACGAATGTCCAGCGCACGGAGTCAATGTAATCCTGTGGTTTGGCCAGCCCGAAGGTATCGTAGCGCACCACGGGAATGAAGGATGCCGTTTCGCAGTAGTTGATGATGGAGTCGAGCGTCAGGGCGGGGGGACGGCTCACGTTGACGGTATCCGTCCAGGTAATGGCGGCGCACACGGGGTTTTTGACCGACACGGTGAGCACGTAGTTTCCGATGGCCAGGCCGTTTCCGAAGGTAATCTTCGGCGCAGCGGCTTTGTTGTCGGGGGCAAATGTCGGCCCCGTGGGGTTGACACTCCAGGTGTAGTCCAACTGGTCGCCGGTGCTGGTGTTCGTCACCTGCACCATATCGCCGAGGCAGATTTTGTCCTTGTCGAGGCTGAGGTTGAGGTTCGGGCCGTCGAGCACCTGGAAGGTTCGGCATGCGGTGGCGGAGCCGCAGCGGTTGTATGCAGTGATGCAGACGGTGTAGGTGCCTGGCTGGCAGTACTGGATTGCGGTGGGAGGGAAAAAATCCGTTGAGGTCTGGCTTGCGGGCACGCAG
>JAEUUV010000127.1 GCA_016787285.1 Saprospiraceae bacterium
TTTTGCAGCGTGGCGTTGATTTGTTCCCGTTCTTTCAAAACCTCATCCAGCAGGTGCTGGCCGATGATATTGCGCAGCGCAGTGACCGAAAACTGGTACACCGCCTGATTGAAGTTGGCCACCTGAAGAATGGCTTTTTCCGGATCACTGATCTTGAACCAAAGCACGGCATTGACCTTGATGGTCACGCTGTCTTTGGTGATCGTCTCCTGCCGCTCCAGGTCAACCGTCCGGGTTCGGATGTCCACTTTTTGCTGCCGTTCAATCAGGGGGATCAGCCAATAGATTCCCGGCCCGCGGAGGCCGGTAAACCTGCCTAAGCGAAAAACAATAGCCCGTTCGTACTCCTGAGCGATACGGATACCGGAAATCAGGACAAGGGCAGTTACCAAAAAATAGATATACATGGCGCCTGGTTTTACAAAAATGATAAGACAGGCGAAGGTACGGTTCCTCCTGCAGGATTGTAGTGTAAGTTGCGAGCAGTGGTGCTCACTCCACCAGCACAAACCCCGCCCAATAGTACGGGTCCAGCCCCGCCTCCCGCAGTTCCTTCTGCGCGGCCCTGAAGGCTTCCGGGATTTCCATCTTGTCCTCCAGCCATTTTTTGTAGAACGTCGTCATCAGCAGGGAGGTCTGCTTGTCGGGCACCTGCCAGAGGCTCATAATGAGGTACTTCGCCCCGGCGATCTTGAACGCCCGCTGCAGGCCGTACACGCCTTCGTTGCCCTGAATATCGCCCAGCCCGGTCTCGCAGGCGGAGAGCACGACGAGTTCGGTGTTGGACAGGTTCATCTGGCTGATTTCGTAGGCGGTGAGGATGCCGTCGTCCATGCCTTCGCGCAGGGGTTTTCCGGTGGCCCAGGCGTGGTTGCCGCCTGCAAGGAGGAGGCCGGAGCGGATCATGGGGTGGTCGGACATTTTGAAGATGGGTTCGGTGGCGCCGAACGTCGGCGAGGTTTCAAACCTCGCCGACGTTGATTTCGGGTCGGGAAAAAAGAACCCGTGGGTGGCCAGGTGCAGCACACGCGGCGACGTTTTCCTGCCTGCGCCGATGGCCTTGAACGCTTCCTCCGTAGCTGCAAACCCGCGCCGGGTTTCGGACTGGAAGCCCGCCGTTTTCAGCGTTTTGTCCACACTGCCGACCTCCCGATCGGTGAACGGCAGGGCGCTCCAGGTACCTGCGCGAAGGGCGGAATCTGTATAGGAAAAACTGAGTTCCCCGCGACTGACGATGGAAATGGAATCGAACGCAGCGTTAGCCTGGGACATGGCAGTAGTATCTGCGTCGTAGGCAATGCCGCCGAAGAGCACCGCGTCGTTTGCGGCGGGCTGGACGGTGGCCGGGGTCACCAGTTGCCGGGTGCTGCCGAGTTCGACGAGCTGGTAGCGGTCGGCCAGCACGGAGTCCAAGTTGATCGGAATGGCGGCGAGGTTGAGGCGGTGGAGCAGGCCGGAAGGGGCGAAGTAGATCGTTTTTGCACCGTCGAGATGCTTTTCAAGCGGTTTCCAGAGCAGGTCGTACAGCGTTTTTTGCGGCTTGCCGAGGGGTCGGGCGCTGCGGTCGGCGAGGGAGTAGAGACTTTTGACGTATAGTTCGTTTCGGTCGGTGTTTCGGATTAGGAGACTGTCGAGGGTTTTTTCTTCGAAAAGGGGGATAAAGTCGGGTTGTTCGGCGCCGGGGCGGAGGAGGAGGGCGGCGTACAGGATGCTGTCGGTATATTCGGGGAACAGGACCCAAAAATGGATAAATTCAATGGCGGCTTCCTCTTTTTTTAAGGCTTGCTGCACATCTTGCCAATTAATTTGCCGGATAGCATCGGAATAGCCGGCTACCATTCGGGCAAGTTCTTTTTCGGCTGTGTTGGCTTTTCCTTCCAATTCAATCATGCTGTTTTGGTCGGCATCAGGATCAGCATACCCGGTTGCCAGTTGTTGGCGGTAGAGTTGCAATCTCCGGTTGATTTCTGCCGATTCCGGCAACGCAGATGCGCGTATATTCAGCCTGGCAGCGGCGGTGAGCAGGAATCCTTTGTTAAAAATGGCCCGGTTGAATATCAATGCCGGAAGAAGGCTGGAGGATACACTTGCTCTTCGGAAAAAGAGTTGGGATGTTTCCATGTCACTATCCTCCAGAAAAGTCGCTGAATATTCGGCCAGTTCCTGTTCGGAGAGAAACGTTGTTGACTTCAACAACCGGGCACTGGAATGCTCAAAGTATCGAATCAACAAGGGTTCGGATTCGGAAAACCTGCCTTGTTCGGCAAAGAAGGAAGCCACGTTTTTTATACCTACGATTTTTTCCAGGTTTCCCGTTTCGATGGCTTTTTCCCATACAGCCTTCGATTCAAGAAAAACACGTTCAGCGTCCTCCAATTTTTCCGTGAACCAGTACACATTCCCCAATGTATTCAGGCAGGTGAGGTAAAATGGGTGATCCCGGTTCCCCGATGAAGATTCGAACTGCTTTTTGGCGTTCAGCAGAAGGGGCAAGGCTTTATCGTAATCACCGACCAAGCGATACAAACCTGCCAGGTTGACCAGGCCTCCCAAATACACCGGACTATCCTCCTGGTAGATTTTCTTCTTAATATCGTTGGCTTCCAGGTAGAATTTTTCGGCTTGTTCCAGCCTATCGGTGATCATGTACAAACCGGCTAATTTGCTCAAAACACTGGCATAATCAGGATGATTTTTTGTTATTGATTTCGCTTCAAGCACCTTCAGGTAAAGTATTTCTGCTTTTTCGAACAGGCCAATATTCTCATACAATATTGCCAGGTTAATCAGGCAATTATGATAAAAGCGATGCGTGATGTTGTTTAGGTGGTCTTCAAAAATCGCTTTTGCCTCCAGGTATAGGGGCTCGCCTTTTTCGTAGTGCCCCATGGTGGAATATAAGTTGGCCAGGTTGATCAAATTACCGGCATAATCGGACGTTGTTTTTCCCTCCGCTTTCTCATTGAGTATCAGTGCTTCCTGATAAAGCCTTTCCGCCTTTTCGTATTGGATCATATCGGCATACAATATGGCCAGATTGCTCAGGCTTCCAGAATAATGGGGGTGTTCTTTTCCCAAAACTTTTTCCCGGATGTTTTTCGCTTCAAGAAGCAAAGGTTCGGCTTTTTCGTAGTTTCCTTTATCGCGGTAAACAAGCCCGAGATTGTTCAGGGTTGTTGCAAATGGAGCTGTTTGCCTTCCCAATGTCCGTTCTTGAATAGAAAGCGCATCGAGGTACCATTGTTCTGCTTCATCAAGATTACCTTCCAAATAAAACACCCTTCCCCGGTTGAAACAACACCCCCCGTACGCCGCCGACTCCCTCCCGAAACGCTCCAGGGCGATTTTTTCTGCCTCGGCATTGACTTCGAGTGCTTTCTCAAAGTTTTTTTGGCGGTGAGGTCACGCGAAACCTTGATGAGGCTATCCACCTGCCCCATAGCCTCCAGCGAGTCCACCTGCTGCCCCCAAACAGGCAAAGCCAATACCAAGGAAAAGAAAAGGAAAACGGTTTTCATAACGCGATTTAGTTTGACTGGTGAGCAAATATCGAAGCGGGCCACAACCGGGATTAACCAATTCAAAAGTAGATACATCCGGCAATTTGCCGGTATTAAATTTCTCTCAAGGCCCCAATTGAATCAATCGAATCAAGCCAACCAATCGAACCAATCCAAAAACTCATTCCTGCCAATACACCCGCTTCACCCGCTCCGCGATGTTCGTGAACACCTCGTAGGGAATGGTTTGCAGGCAGGCGGCCAGCTCTTGTACAGGCGGCTGCTCGCCGAACACTACCACCTCGTCGCCCTCGCGGGCGGCGGGAATGTGGGTCACGTCCACCATGGTCATGTCCATGCACACGTTGCCGATGGTGGGCGCACGAAGACCATGCACGAGCACAGCGTAGCGCCCGTTTCCGGCTAAGCGCAGCAGCCCGTCGGCGTAGCCGATGCTGATGGTGGCGATGCGGCTGGGCTGCGTCACCGGGCCGTTTCGGTTGTAGCCCACGGTGTCGCCGGAGGGGATTTCCTTGATCTGGCTGATGGTGGCCTTCAGCGTATTCACCACCTGCAGCTGCTCCTGTACGGCGCCCGACCCGACGCCGTACAGCCCGATGCCGAGCCGCACCATGTCGAAGTGGTATTCGGGAAAACGCGCGATGCCGCCCGTGTTGGCAATGTGGCGCAAGGGCCGGTAGCCGAGCGCAGCGGCGATGGGTTCGTACAGGGCAGTAAACGCGGCCGCCTGCGCGTGGGTGAATGCGTCGTGCGCCGGAGCATCGCCGGCCGAGAGGTGGGAAAATACCGTACGCACGCGCAGGTTGGGGTGGGCATGTAGTCGCTCGGTCAGAGCGGGCAGGTCGGCAGGCTCGAAGCCGAGGCGGTGCATGCCGGTGTCGAGTTTGAGGTGGATGGCGAGTTCGCGGTTTTTACCGGCAAAGCGGATCAACTCGTCCAGCAGGGTCAGGCTATATACTTCCGGCTCGAGGTGGTGGCGGGCCAGGGCGTCGAAACTGGCCGGCTCGGGGTTGAGCACCAGGATCGGCAGGCGCACACCGGCTTGCCTAAGTTCGATACCCTCGTCGGCGTAGGCCACGCCGAGGTAGTCCACCTGGTGAAACTCGAGCAGTTTGGCCACCTCCGCCGAGCCGCTGCCGTAGCCCGCGGCTTTCACCATGGCCATCATCTTGATGCCAGGTCGCAGCAGGCGGGTGTACACGTTCAGGTTGTGGATCAGTGCGCCGAGGTTGACCTCCAGCACCGTCTTGTGGGCTTTTTGTTCGAGGCGCCGGGCGATGCGCTCGAACGCGAAGTCGCGCGCGCCTTTCACCAAAATCAGATCATCGTGAAAATCGAGGCGCTGCAAGTCCTGCAGAAACGCCGCCGTGTCGGGGTAAAATGCCGCCGGAATGTCGGCCGGGAGTTGGTTGCGCAGCACCGGAATATCGGAACCAATGCCCACGAACCGGCGTACGCCGTGTTCGGCAATTGCTTTTGCCACCTCGGCGTACAATTGCTTTTTCCCCTTGCCGCTTTGCAAAAAATCGGACAGGATGAGGACCAGCGCCTCCGCCCTCGACTGCTGCCGGGCAAACTGCAAGGCGATGCGCAGCGAAGCCAGGTCGTTGCTGTACGCGTCGTTAATGACGGTGCAGCGGTTGATACCGGCTTTCAGTTCGAGGCGCATTTCCACCGGTTCGAGGTGTTTCAGCCTTCGGCTAAACTCGGAAACAGGGATACCCATCGCCAACAGGGCCGCCACGCAGTGGCAGGCGTTTTCGATGGAAGCGGCATCGGTGAAAGGGATTGTCAGTGTTGAGTTTTGGGTTTTGAGTTTTGAGTGGCCGCCCGACTCGAAACTCGAAACTCGAAACTCAACACTGGTGAAAGGGATTGTCAGTGTTGAGTTTTGGGTTTTGAGTTTTGAGTGGCCGCTCGACTCAACACTCGAAACTCGAAACTCAAAACTGCCTGGCCGGCCGGTTTTGGACCAGGAGTAAAGTTCCCGACCGGGCTTGGCGGCAGCCCAGGCTTCGGCGGCTGCGAGTATTTCCGGGTGATCGGCGCAAACGACGAGGGTTTGGGCCGACTCGAACAGGCGCATTTTTTCCTGCAATTTTACCTGATCGGAGGGGAATCCTTCCCGGTGTGCCGGGCCGAGGTTGGTGAAAATACCGATGTCGGGCCGGATGATCTGCGACAGCCGCGCCATTTCGTCCGGACGGGAAATCCCGGCTTCGAAAATGCCGAGCGTGTGTTCTTCCCGAATTTGCCACACCGACAGCGGGACGCCCACCTGTGAATTGTAACTTTTCGGGCTGCGCACCACGCGGAAGTGGTGGCGGGTCAGTTGGTACAGCCATTCCTTCACTACGGTTTTGCCGTTGCTGCCGGTGATACCGATGACCGGTAGCCGGAACTGCGCCCGATGGTGGGCGGCCAGGGTTTGCAGGGCGGCCAGCGTGTCGGGCACGAGCAAAACGGCTGCATCGGGAAGTTCGCTCAGGTCAATTTCCCGGCCCACCACAAACTTCCGCACACCAGCCTGGTATGCCGCATGCACAAACCGGTGTCCGTCGTGCCGTTGGCCCGAAAGGGCAAAAAACAGGGATGTGGCCGGGGTCGTGATGCTGCGACTGTCGAGTAACAGGTGTTCCACGCAGGTGTCGGTATGGCTTTTTTGGAGCCACGTCGCTTGCAGAATTTGCCGGGTTTGTGCGAGGGTGTAGAGCATGGTCGGGGGACAAAGAACGCGATTTTGATTTACTCACCGGCACAAAAACCGGTACTATCCAAACAGTGCCGGCCCTCCTTTTCAATTTTGAACTCCTTTGTATTCCGCTCTACATTTGCCCCGCAAGATAACATTTCAAACATGCCTGCCATACCCGCCCTCCGCCTGCACAACCAAAAAATAACCGCCAACGACCTGTCCACGCCGGAGTCGGTCGTGGCGCACCTCGGCGCTGTGCAGGCACAGGATTTTTCCATGTCGAAACTGGCGGTCGGGCTGCGGCTGCCCGGCGCTACAGACGCCGAAATCGAGGCGGCGCTCAACTCAGGCGCGCTCGTGCGCATCCACGTGCTGCGCCCTACCTGGCACCTCGTGCCGGGCGCGGATGTGCGCTGGCTGTTGGCGCTCACCGGCAAACACATCAAGGCAGCCTCCGCCTCCCGCGACCGCGACCTCGGCCTTGACACTGTCGTATACGCCCGCGCCAACGACCTGATCGTGCGTGCCCTCGAAGGCGGTAAACACCTCACCCGCGCAGAACTGATGCAAGCCCTTGAAAACGGCGGTATCTCGACCGACGCCAGCCGGGCCGTGCATTTTATGATGAATGCGGAGACCGATGCGCTCGTGTGCAATGGTGTGCCGCGCGGAAAAGAACAGACCTATGCCCTGCTCGATGAGAAAGTGCCCCAAGGCCCTATGCTCAACCGCGAAGAAGCCATTGCCACGCTGGCATTGCGATATTTCACCAGCCATGCTCCCGCTACGTTGGCCGATTTTCACTGGTGGTCGGGACTGCCCATGCCCGATGCGCGGGCGGGTTTGGAAAACATAAAAAAACACCTATACACCTTCGATTGGGAAGAAAAAACATACTGGCACGGCGATACGACCCCGCTTCAGTCTGCCGAAACGGTGTTTTTACTGCCTGCCTTCGATGAGTACACGGTGAGTTATAAAGACCGGAGCGCGGTATTTGATACCCGCTGGCATAGGGAAGCCATCACGGCCAACGGGATTTTCAAACCGATCATCGTGGTAAACGGCCAGGTGGCGGGCATCTGGAAACGCAGCATTCAAAAAAACAAACTGCTGATCGAGCCGACTTTTTTCAATGGCGCCGAGCCGCCTGTTTCGTTGGAAAAAGCGGTACAGCGGTTGGGTGCATTTTGGGGAATGGCGGTTTAACGTCCCGAGCGGTCAATCATCGTCGAGGCCGCCTGCTGGGCCGGAAACAGCCAGATGTCTTGCACGTTCACATGCGGCGGACGGGTGACGGCAAAGTAGATTGCTTCGGCCACATCGCTTGCCTTTAGCGGCTGAAAATCCTTGTAAATCTGCGCGCGCTCGGCGTCGCCATCGAAGCGGGTGAGCGCAAATTCCGTTTCCTCGACGTGGCCCGGACTGACCTGGCTCACGCGTATGCCGTGCGTGTACAAATCCATGCGCATGCCGCGGGTGAGGGCCTCCACCGCAAATTTGGTGGCGCAGTACACATTGCCGTTCGGATACACCTCTTTGCCGGCGCTGGAACCGATGTTGATGATGTGCCCCCGGCGGCGGCGCACCATACCAGGCGCCACGGCCCGCGTCACGTACAGCAGGCCCTTGATATTGGTGTCAATCATGGTGTTCCAATGCTCCAGACTACCCTCATGGATAGGCGCCAGGCCTTTGGCCAAACCCGCGTTGTTCAGCAGCACGTCAATGTCCTGCCATGCTTCGGGCAGGTTTTCCAAATGGTCGGCTACGGCGGCAGCATCGCGCACGTCGAAGGGCACGGTCAAGACTGCGTCATTCCGGTAGTCATCGGCAAAATGCCGGCGGAGCGCATCAAGCCGCTCGGCGCGCCGCCCGACGAGAATCAGCCGGTGCCCGTTCCGGGCAAATATCTCCGCCGTAGCACGACCGATGCCCGAGGTGGCGCCGGTGATGAGTACGGTGAGGGGCTGACCGGTTGATTGGTTGACTGGTTGATTGGTTGGCTGGTTGATTGGTTGATTGGTTGATTGGTTGACTGGTTGATTGGTTGGCTGGTTGGAGGGTTCGGGGGTTGATTCCGGTTGGGGTAACTCCGGTTCCGGCTGTGGTACTTCTGCCGGTTGTTCCTGCCGGTTGTGGAAAAGGGCGTCGTCGTCCGCTGTTTGCAGGGACGCGTCGAGCGATACGGCGTGGCGGTACAGCGACTCGGCTTGTTTGGCATCGCCGGCTTCGAGGGAAAACCGGGCCAGTGCCAGCCATGCACCCGCGTGCCCGGGGTCGAGCACCACCACGTCACCCAGATGTTGACGCGCTTTTGCAGGCTGGTCGAGGTGGTCGCGCAGGAGCATGGCGAGGCGGTAGTGCAGGTCGGCGGCTTCAGGTTCGGCAGCGATGGCTTCGTCGAGGTAATAGGCGGCCGTCTCGCGGTAGTCGGTCAGAAAATCACAGGTCAGTTCGGCCAATCTCCGGTAAATCCCGGGATACTGCGGGTTCAGGTCCGTCACCCGATCCCAGCAGTACTTGGCCAGCAGGTAGTCGCCTTTGGCCAGGGCGTTTTCGCCCATGGCGAAATAGGAATCGGCTTCGGCGGGCTGGTTGACTGGTTGACTGGTTGGCTGGTTGATTGGTTGACTGGTTGGCTGGTTGATTGGTTGACTGGTTGATTGGTTGATTGGTTGACTGGTTGGCTGGTTGATTGGTTGACTGGTTGATTGGTTGATTGGTTGACTGGTTGATTGGTTGGCTGGTTGACTGGTTGGCTGGTTGATTGGTTGACTGGTTGACGGTTCTTGATGGAGCGTATGTTCCGGATCGGGAGTGGGTTCCGGGGCACCATTTTGGTTTTGGCCGTACTGATCGAGGGCGCGCTGGTACTCGGCCAGGAGGGCTTCGTGGCGGGGATGTTGTTCGATAGCAACCCGAAACAACTCAAACCCGCGCTCGTGATGGCCCCGTTCGAGCCAGAACCAGGCATCGTTGATGGTTTGGCGAATTTCCTGCTCGGAGGTTTCCGGTGTATTTTCGGGATGGGCTTCGGCAGTCTGGACGGAAATCGGCTCCGGCTCTGCTGCGGGTGTTTGTTCCGGTTCAATCAGGTGCTCCAGCAGCGAGGATCCGGTTGCTTCCGGGTGGGGCAAATCGGTTTCCGGCTCGGTGTATTGCGGTACGAGCGGGCCGGCAAAAACCGGCGCCTGCGCCACGGGGGTCGGGTGCTCGATGGCTACCGGCGGAGGTGGCGGCGCTTCGTGGTCTAATGCAGCCAAACGGCGGTACTGACTGTGCCAGTCGTTCAGGTGGAAATGACTGAAAAAACGGGCATAGTCGTCGGCCTGCAGTTCCGGCAGAGAAATGTAACCCGCGTCGCGGAGGGCGGAAAATAGTTCGCCGATCTCGTTGGCGATGCGGCGCAGCACTTCGAGGTCGCGGTCGTACTGTTCGCGTTGTTCCGGTGGCACGTCCGACAGCCGTTCGGTGCGGTCGAGGTAGATCGTTTGCCAGTGGTTCATGTACTGAATGGCATGCACAACGCGGTCGAAGCGGGTCGGCACCTGCTCGAAGGTACGCCCGTCTTCGAGCAGTTTGCGCCCGTCGGCCACTACGGTCAGCAGGTTGTTCCGGCCGTTCAGTACCCGAAACATATCCAGCACACCGGCCATGCAGGCGTGGTTTTTCAGAAAGTTGTCGGTCAGCAACCACAGCACCGGACCGTCGGCGGCTTCGGCGGTGGCAGATAACTGACCGGGCGGCTCGTCGGCGCGTACGGTAATGTGCCGGAAGGGGATGCCGATGCGACCGATGTCGCGGGTAATCTGTTCTGCCAGGTCAATATTTTCGGGGGCGTAAACAAGATGAATCGTGGACATGATGCCGGTTGTTTTGAGGGATTACTGGTTGGTAAATTTTTGTGCTTTACTCCTTTCGCCATTGTTGGCGCGGACGCCAACAGCGGCACTTTATTCCTCGGCAAGTCGCTTCATCAGCGCCTCGAAGTCCTTTTTAAAATCTTCAAAACGTGAGGTTGCCGGCCCGTCAAATCCGGTATGCACCCGCCGCACGCGGTTTTGTTTGTCCAAAACCAGCATGGTCGGAAACGCCATTCGCCGTTGTTGGCGTCCGCGCCAACAACTACGTCTTTACTCCTCGGCAAGTTGCTTCATCAGCGCCTCGAAGTCCTTTTTAAAATCTTCAAAACGTGAAGTAGCCGGCCCGTCAAATCCGGTATGCACCCGCCGCACGCGGTTTTGTTTGTCCAAAACCAGCATGGTCGGAAACGCCATTACCCGGCTGAGCGCAGGAAATAACTTTTCTGCTTCCTGCTTGTCGGCCTTGCCGGCGTACACCAGGTCAAACGGTATGCCCATTTTCCGTTTGTACGTCTGCAAATGCGCATTTGCCGCCGTGCTGTCTTTGTGCCGCTCGAACGCAAAACCGACCACGGTGATTTTGTCGGCCAAAGCCGGATTTTTTTCCAAAAACTCCACGAGAAACTGCTGTTCGTCGCGGCAATTGGGACACCAGGTACCCATGACGGTGAAAATTTTGATTTTGCCGTCGAAGGCGGGGCCGGGAAACGTCAGCGTTTTCCCCTCCGGAGTAGTTTTGGAAAATTCGATGGGCGGCGCGCCGGGCTTGAGTACGCTGAGCGAATCGGGGTCTGCGAGCCGGAAATTCGGGTCGCGGCGGCCCGACCAGAGCGTGCGGTAGTGGGTGCCGGAACGGAACTCGCCCTGCAGCGAGCCGTCGGGCTGAATATTTCCGGCAAAGCGGTAGGCATGCGCCCCGTCGAAACAGGATAGCCAGAACTTGCGTCCCTGCACGGTGCCTTCGAGGAAGCGGTAGTCGCCGGTTTCGGTGCGGAAGGTGCCTTCGAGGTGGTTGCCCGAGTGCCGGAACTCGCCGATGGCTTTTTCCGGCTTCTCGGTGTCAATGCCGAACTGCACGGCCCATTCGCCGCTGAGGTCGGCCATGGGTTTTTCGTTGAGCGAGGTGAAGCGGTAGGTGCGCCCCGCATGGGCGTAAAACGGGATGCGGTACTTGTCTTTGGTGGTCACCACCCATTCGCCCTGCATGGCATTGCCGCGCACCGCCGCGTGGATGTACGACGCGTATTCGGGGAAAAAGATGTTGAACGTGTCGCGGGCCTGCGAGCGGTCGCGTCCGTACTGGATGCTGTCGCAACGAATACGCTCGGTGCCGTTGATGATCTCAATGTAAAACCGCTCGTCGTCGAGGTATTTGACTTCAAAATTGAAGGGCAGTTCGCCTTCCTGGAATTGTTCCTTGAGCGTGAAAATCGTGTCTTTGTCGCGCACGGGCACGCTGTATTTTTCCAGTTCGAGCACGCCGCGCCAGATGCCGGGCGCTACGCGGGTAAAAGCGGTATCGGTGGTGACGCAGCCGGCAAATACGGCGGCTGCAAACGCGGCGGTGAGGCCAAACTTGAGGATGGGTTGCATAATCGGTACGGCAGGTTCGGTGCAGGATTGCACAACACGTCGGGCAGCCGCGCAAATGTAACACGGCGTTGCCATGAAACGATGGGAGGCGGGAAAGGTTTTTGAATTGCCCAAACCTTCCAGGTCTGGCAGACCTGGAAGGTTTTATCCGCTCGAATAATAACGAAAGCGGCTGCCTGTTTTCACTCCGCAAGTTTAACGCTTTTCCCGCTCTTCACCCGCTCCCCGCCCGCGACCACTTCCCAAAAATACAGCCCCGGCGGTAGTCCCGCTGCTTCGATTTCGTTCACCCCAAACACCAAGCGCTGCTCCAGCACCAACCGCCCCGCTGCATCGTATAGCCGCAGTGCCGGGCTGCGCAGATTTGCGCTGAGCGCCACGGCGAAGCGCTCGCGGAAGGGGTTGTGCCATACCAGCACCTGCGCCTGTAGCACGGGGTTGTCTTGTGCGGTCACGCCGAGGTAGAGCGTCTTGCAGTGGGTGTCCGTGCCGTACTGGTTGCTCACCGTGAGGCAGACTTGATAGGCCCCCGGCTGCGCGTACTGGTGTTGCGGATGGCGGGTGCTGCTCGCGGGCGAGCCGTCGCCGAAGTCCCAGGCCCAGGTGGCGGGTTCGTAGTACGACAGGTCGCGGAACTCCACGGCGAGTGCATCCAGCGTGTCCTGTTCGTAGCGCCACCAGGCTTTGGGTTCGTTGTCAATGCCCAGCGTGTCGCAGGGCGAGCCGTCGAGCGGGCCGAGGCGGTAGTTGGGGAAGTTGGGCAGGCTGAAATCGTTGTACTTGAGCAGTTGGATGCCGTGCTGCTGGTATTGGCAGTCCGTGCCTGCCTCGTCGGGGTTGTGGATGACGTGCAGGTAGCGCGTGCCGTTGGTAGCAGAGCCGTATATTTTGCCGTCGGGAGCCGCTTGCAGCATGTAAAAGGTGGTGGAGAAGGGGTCTTTGAAGCCGTCGTACACCGCCACTACGTGGCGACTGGCGGGGATGTTGGCAGCCCAAAGGTCATATTGGTAGGCCGTATCAAGTTTGTTGTGGTACAGGTAACGAGAATTGGGCGAAAACGCAAGGCCTCCATATGTCCCACGCCCTTTGATTTGTATCTGATTGTAGAGCATCCCGGTGCATCGGTCGAAGTCGAACAAATCCAAAACGCCACCATCCGACAAGAATGTGACCGCATTATATACCGCAAACTTAGTCCCGTCCGGTGCAAAACAAGCCGTGTTGGCTCCGTTAGTGATAGGCAAGTTGACCTCCCCAATTTCCAGCAAGTGGAAACCTTCCGGGTCAATCAAAATCCGGTGGTATTTGTTCGTGTTTCGTTTGAAGGACAACAGCCACCAGTCGCGCCCGTTGGCGTGGCGGCATGTAATTACATTGCCGCGTATCAGCGTGTCGTTTTCGATTATGGCAAATCGACGTTCCAATACCTGTCCCGAACCCTTGCTGATAATTGCTCCGCTGATCCCTTCCGAACAAACATCCAGGATCAGGCCGTCGTGCTCTATGTACAACAGACTGGCGTACAGCAACAAAACGCTGTCCGGCTTGCCGGGGAAGGGAATGAATGTGGAGCCATAAGGAATGGTGGAGGCGCTCAAATAGAGGTTTGGGTTCACCTTTACACTCATGCCTGTCCCGTTGTACATGGGTAAGTACTGGTTATCCTGGACTTGTATGCCATTGAAAAAGGCGAACAGGCTGCCATCGGCATTTGAATATGCCGAATTGCTGTGGTTAAAATGGTAGCCAGCAATTGAATAGGGAATCGTATCAATTTCCAGACTCCCGTCATCAAAAGTAAGAATGTTGTGTCCATACTTGGCACTATTTCCTGAATAACCTATAACCCAAGTGTTGTCGTGTTTTTGTGCATACAATATGGCACACGGTAGTATTGTGCCGATTAACAGAATCGTTAAACGCATGGCTGGAAAAGTTAAGCCCGGCTGCAGTACGATGTGTCTGCAACCGGGCGTGAAGAACTAGTGGATGATGGAAAGTTTTACGGCCGCGAACCGGCGGTCGGCTGTCGAAACCCGGCAGATGTACAGTCCGGTTTTTACGGTGGAAAGGTTGAGGTCGAGTATGCCGTCGCCCGGGATACCCGTCGCCTCAAACACCAATCGTCCCGCCAGATCGAAAAGTTGTACCTGCGTCCGCTCGTCGGCGCCCGACGGAAAGGATAACCGAACCTGATCCGAAGCCGGATTGGGTCGGATAAGCACCTGCTCTACGGGCGGTGTTTGTTGGCGCATCAGGTATCGCGCCCCGGTAGATGCGCACAAGGAATCGTCGTCAAAATAGGCGGCGACCTTCGTGCGGTACAGGCCGCGCGCAATGAATACTGCACGTCCGCCTGCAAGCGGGCACTGGTGGGCGACGTCGGATATGCTGTCGAACTGGGTTTCGGTCAATTGCGCCGCGTCCGATGCGCACCAGTCTAAATACGTGCGCCAGACCGTTTTCAGGTTGGTTTGTAAAACGTCGTTTTCCGGTAGCGTATCCACGGCAGTCATGGCCGCCAAGGCCCTTGCCTGCCGCAGCGAATCGAGGGCAAGTTGCGCCTCGGCCAAGGCTGCTGCGTGCGCTGTCAGCCGCCCAAGCACGGCTTGTGCCTGCCAGTAAATCTCGAGCGAATCGGCGCGTGTGCCGACCGAATCCAGGCCGTTCAAGACCTGCATACTTTCCGTTTCGATGGCTTCGATACTGTCTTGAAGGTATTGCAGGGCCGTTAGAAAGGCTGACGGTGTTGCATCCACCTCAGCCACCAGGCGTTCGGCCATGTAAAAGGACTTGATCGGCCCGCCGGCATCGGCAATCGTGTAAAAGGAATCCACCACTGCCGTATCTCCCAGCATTTCCGGGTATGTCTTTAGCCGGGCGTATAGGTCACGGGCCAGTTCCCAGCGCAGCATGGCGGCATCCGACAAGGTGTCGAATACGCCGGATGCCAGGGAAATATCCGTGAGCGATAGGGCCGATCTTTTTCCCGCAGGATATACGACCGACGGGCAGAAGGCATCCGTT
>JAEUUV010000266.1 GCA_016787285.1 Saprospiraceae bacterium
CGGTACCGAATATGGCGAAAACAGAAACTCCCCATGTCTACTTTTGAGGACAACATCGATAGTTTGAATAAACACTGGATTAAACATTTGATTCTCATGGCCATTAGGGCTGCCTAAAATGGCTAAAGTCGAAGTAAGAGCGTGTTTAAATTTTAGTCACCGCACCGCCACCTCCCGATCCAGCGGCGAGCCGCTTAACAAATGATCGGTCAGGTGCGCCGCCCAGTACGGCGCAAGCAAAGCACCTTTGGTGCCAAGACCATTGAAAATAAAAACGTCAGGCTGTATTGTGCCGGCGCCCATAAACGGACGGCGGTCGCGCACGGTCGGCCGCACGGCGCCCATGCGTTGCACCACCTCGTAGGGTGTCCGGAGGAAATGGCGCAGGCGTTCTTCCAGAAAATTCTGCTCCGAATCGGTAGGCCCGTTGTCGTCAAACGTCCAGTTGTACGAAGCGCCAACCCAGTACAAATCGCCGCCGACAGGAGTCATTAGCAGCGTTTTTTTGAGCATTTCGGCAGGGTAGGGGGCGCTTTTGAGCCGAATCAGCATGGCTTCTCCTTTGGACAACTGCCAGGGCAAATTCGGAAAAAACGGATTCTCCACCCCGCGATAACCTTCGCAAAACACGATGCAGTCGTAATCGCCGGACAGGGAAACGGCTTCCTCCGGGCGCAGGTTTTGAGGCAAAAAAAATCGGGCGGAACGGGCGAATTCCTGAAAAGCGGCAAGCAGAGCGCCGAAATCCACCCGGGCGGCGCCGCGGATTTCGCCGACCGCATACCCGGGAGCGAGGTGTCCGGCCCAGGCCCCGGCATCGGGGCGCTCGCCGAGCAGGCCGGCGTATTCGGGATCGGCTATTCGGGCGGCCCAGTCGTTGCGTTCCTGCGGATTTTCGAGCAGGCGCAGAATGACCTGGTCATGCCAGATGCGCACGCCCAACTCGGCCTCCATCGTTTGGTACACCGACCGGGCTACGGGGAAAAAATCGTCGTAGCGCCAGGTTTTGACGTAGCGTTTGCCGGTCACCGGATTGATGATGCCGGCGGCAATGCTGGAAGACCGGTGTGGAAAATCGGCATCGGCTATCCGTACATCGGTGCCGCGTCGGCGAAGCGTCCAGGCCAACACCGTACCCGCAATACCCTGGCCGACTACGAGGATACGCATCAGGTATACCGGCGACGGACCAATTTGATGAATTTCTTCGCGATTTCGAGGCGCTTTTTCTCCGTCCAGCGGTAGCGCATCACGCAGTGGTCCAGCAGGAAGGCTTTGGCCTGATCCATATTCGAGAAGCCGTTCAGGGTGTCAATGGCCTTGTCAAAAGCCGAGTTGTCTTCGCCAAACAGTTCGCGGGTCAGCAGCAGTTTATCGTTCAGCCCGATAGCCTTGCGCAGGTCCGGAATGGGTAGTTCGGAGAGTTTTTCCGACAATTCCACCGCCTGTTTTTGCTCAAAAAGTGCTTCTGCATCGGGCGGCGCAGCCGGAAAACTCGGCGCTGCAGCAGGTACAACCGGCGGTGCAGGTTTCATCACAGGCAACGGTTCGGCGTGGATTGCCTCCACTACTACAGGCGGTGGTGGGGCGGGTGCGGGTTTTTCTTCCGGCACGGGCGCCGGTTCCGCGATTACGGGCGGCGGTGGAGGTGGCGGCGGTGCTGCTGCTGTCGGTGCAGGCGCAGGCGCCGGTGGTGGTGGCGGTGCGGGTGCGGGTTCGCGCCGGGCGGGCGCTTGTGCGGGCGCGCCGTTTTCGGACAATACGGCGTCGTACAAGTCGCGGATGTAGGACAGCATAATGTCCACATCAATGCGCATGATGGTGTCGGGGTCTTTGCTCATGCGCGCGTATTCGCGGGTGATTTTGTCGAGGAAGATTTTTGTTTTTTGTAAATCCATGATTCAAATGCTGTTGTTCCAGAAACCCATACGGGCCAATACCCCTTCTTTCAGCGGCGAAGATCAAAAAATAGGCGGAACAATTGATGTGTTTGGGGGGATGTTTCTCAAACGTCTTGTCCTGAAGTGACCTTACAATAGGGTTTTGTGTAAAGTCATTTCAAGACAAAACACTTTGGCTCCGCACTCGTCGGACGACGAAAAGTCGTCGGGCGAGGGGCCTCACCCGCCCCGCACCACCCGCCGCACCACCCGGCCCGCGCTGGTTTGCACCTCAATGAAATACATGCCTTTGGTCGCCGGCAGCGTCAGGTCGGCGGCTACGCGGTCCCACACCATCTGCCCGGCGGCGTTCCACACCCGCAGGCGTCGGGCGGGCGTGTCGGCGGGCACGTCCACATGCACACGCCCGTCGGCGGAAAGGGTAGGGGAAACGGTGATTTTCGACCCCTGCGGCGCAGCGGTGGATACGGGCGACACGAGCACGGTTTTTTCCGCCGAGGCTACCAGCACGGGTGCGCGGTCGGCGGCATCGAACATCTGGCGGAAACTGTCAATTTCGGGCGAGGAATATTCAAACAGGGGCGCCATCCACTTGGGCGGCAGGCTCTGGTACCACACCCGGGCCGTCACCGAGAACTCGCCCGTGTAGCCGTGGATCGGTACGTGCACATGCAGCACATCGGCGCCGCTGCCCTCGGTGCCGTCTGCGTGGCGGTTGAAATCCGGGTCGCTCAGCGCGCTGCCGACGATGCGCGTGGTGTCGTAGGCGACATGGGTGGTGGTGAAACCCTGCGGCGTCAGGCGGTTGTCTTTCAGGGCTTTGTCGCCGCGTTCCAGCACATTGGTGAAATTGCCCGCCACATCACCGGGCACCATTTCGTAAATCTGCACCTGATCGGGCCGGTTGATCACGTGGTAGTGCGGCTCCACGTTGGCGTCTTCGTCGGGCAGGCTGTAGTCGGGGTTGTAGCGCCCGGAGTGGAACACGGTTTGCCCGGCGGCATTTTTTACTTCAAACTCTACCCATGCCCGGCGTGAGGGGTAACCGGAGGGGAATTTGTGGCCGGCCTTGTTGGCGAGCCGGAGGGTAAAAAACGCGGTGTCGCCGTTCAGCACCTGCGATTCGAGCGTGAGGTCGAGGGTTTTCTGCTGGAGCATGCGCAGGGTGGCCGTGATGGTGCTGTCGAAATGCTCGGCTTTGGCGGAAATATCGAGTTTGCCGCGGTTTTCTTTCAGCAGTTTGAGCATGGTCACGTTGGCGCCGGCCATTTCGTGCAGTCCGTAGGGAAATTTCGGGGTGAGAAACTGGTAGTTGGCGGAAATGATGACCTCGTCGGGAATCTGCGGGATGTGGCAGGCCTGGCAGGTGATGTTGTCGCGGTCGCGCTCGTAGCGGCTGTTCAGCCACTCGTGGTAGGTGGCCTGCTCCACGAAGGTGCCGCCGGTCAGGTTGCCGCTCAAATCCACCGTTTCGGTGATGAGCGTATGGCAACCTGCGCACAGGCCGCCGTCGCTGATATGCTCGCCGTACAGCGGCGTGATGCCCACGAAGTCGCGCATGGGCGGCGCGAAGGGCAGTTCGTAGGGGCCATACGCGACCCGTATTTTATTGGTGTCGAAATTCAGCGCGCCGGAGTGCAGGCTGCCGATCAGCGCCGGGGCCTGGGCGTGGCAGGCCTGGCAAGTAACGCCGTCCAGCCCGAGTGAGTCGGCGTACAAGTCAGACAGCAGGTAGTGCGGCTGCTGCAGTTTCAGTTTGGCCTGGTAATGCCCGGCGGGGGCGTGGCAGGAGGTGCATTTGTCTTGCAGGGCGAGGCTGTGCGCGGGGTTCACCAATATTTCGTGCGACACCTTGGCGCGCCAGAACGGGTCTTTGGCCGCGTTGGCCATCATGGTGCTGCCCCAGTCGTCGTACACGTTCACATCTTCGCTGCTGTTGTTCACCGACGCGAAGCCAGTGGGGTCGAATCCGTGGCAGCCGCCGCAGGTTTTGGCGGTCAGAAAAATCACGCTGGAGTCTATCGGCAAGCCGCCTGTGGCCTGGTGCCGGTTTGAAAAATGCCGGCGCAACAGACGCAGTTCGGCCGGATTATGAAACGGCTTGGGTGTTTTGAAGTAGGGGATGTCGGCCAGAACGGCCACAAGGAGCGGCAGCGAAAGTGCGAGCAGCAGTGTTTTTTTCATGGAACGAGTACTTTTTTCAGGTCTTCTGGGGAGTCAATGCCGATGGTTTCCAGTTCGGTGATGCCGACGGCGATACGCAGGCCGTTTTCCAGCCAGCGCAATTGCTCCAGCGATTCGGCGCGTTCCAGCGGGGTAGGGCGGAGCCGGGCAATGCGGAACAGTGCGCTGCGCCGAAACGCGTACAGGCCGATGTGTTTGTAAAACGCCTGACGCTCCAGCCAGTTTTCAGGGGCGGCATCCCGCACAAACGGGATCGGGTGGCGGCTGAAGTACACGGCGCCGTTTTTTGGGGAAAACACCACTTTGACGGCGTTTGGGTTGAACAGGGTTTCTGCCTGTTCAATACGCTTGGCCAGAGTGGCGATTTGAAAACGCGGCCGGTCGAGCAGGGTTTGTGCCAGCAAGTCAATTTGTTCGGGCTGCACGAACGGCTCGTCGCCCTGAATGTTCAGGATGATGTCGGCCTCGGGGAATGTTGCCGCCACTTCCGCACAGCGGTCGGTACCGCTGGGGTGGTCGGCGCGGGTGAGTACGGCTGTACCGCCGAACGCGCGGACGTGTTCGAGAATGCGCGGGTCGTCGGTGGCTACCACGACTTTTTGGACGAGTTGCGACTTTTCCGCTTGTTCGTACACGCGCCGGATCATGCTTTTCCCGGCAATGTCTACCAGCGGTTTTCCGGGGAAACGGGTGGATGCCCAGCGGGCAGGGATGATGGCGAGAATCATAGAAGTTTTGAGTTTTGAGTTTTCGAGGGTATCCCGGAAATCTGTGATAAGCAAGATTGATAGAATCTGCCGTTTTTTTGACAGGAAATTTCAAAGGGTACACATTTTTTCAATAAAAAAAGTTGCTTCAAAAAACAGATAAAAAGACCTCGGAGAGGTCAAATATTGGTAGAAAAATCCCCTCACGAAGAATTTTCACGACCTCGGTACCGGCGCGCGTTGATTACTGATAATTCACAAGCCAAGCCCTGAAAGGGCAATATGTTTATAGCATGGAGATGTAGTACATTTGTGAACCCCGAAGGGGTTTTATGTTCAACTAACGTTCTGACATACAACCCCTTCAGGGTTGGCACTTGTGCTAATTGCCATCTATAAATATACAACCCCTTCGGGGTTTTTGGTTTTGTACTATCA
>JAEUUV010000272.1 GCA_016787285.1 Saprospiraceae bacterium
ACTAAAAAGTCAATAATTACGGGGCTACATCAAATTGGATAGCAAAAGTATTGAATTTTTCAAATGAGTGTAGTTAAGGCACTTTTTTTTATGCTAAACCAAATAATTCCTGTGAAAATATGCCGTAAATGGGGAATGGCATTTTCGCCCCCCAAAGCGGAAGTGGAGCGCAGGCAGCCCTGCACTCCACTTCCGCGACACAGGAATCAAACCTGAGTCTGAATGAATCGCACGTATCCGATTCGGTGCGCTTTGAACGTCGGCGAGGTTTTGAAACCTCGCCGACGTTTCGACGCATTTTGACTTTTACTCCACCAGCACTACCCGCTTCGACACTACCCCACTCGCGCTCCACACACTCACCGTGTACATCCCCGCCGCAGCGCCCGCTTCGCGCAGGCTGATAGGCAGTTTCAACTCTTCCACCGCCGAAATGCGGCGCTCCCAAATCAACTGGCCCAGATCGCTGTGGATCGAGACCGTGACCGATTCGCCGGCAAAGTCCGTCAGGTCGAGCCAGATGCGGTCGGTGGTCGGGTTGGGAGTAACGATGAGCGATGAACGATGAGTGATGAGTCCCGTAACGTCCTCTTTGCGGTTTTCCGCACCTTCCTCTCCATAGCTCTTCCCCTGCACCGTAATCACCTGCGAAGTCGTAGCCGAGTTTCCGCAAAGGTCTTCGGCGCGCCAGGTGCGTGTCACGGTATAGTCCGCCGCACAGCCGCTGCCCGAAGGTACATTGCCGAGGAAGGTAATGGCCGCGTATCCGCCGCAGGCATCCGACGCCGTCGGGTTCACCAGGGGCGGCAGCGGGTCGCCACATTCGATGGTGATCGGGCCGGGAGTTGAGGTGAACACCGGTACACCGGTATCCGACACCTGAATCGTCTGCGTAGCCGCTGTACTGTTGCCGCAGGCATCGGTGGCTTTCCAGGTGCGTTTGATCTGGTAACTACCGGGGCAGTTGCCGCTGGTGGTAGTCTGGCCGAGGTAACTCACCGTGGCGCTGCCGCAGCCGTCGGAGGCCGTCGGACTGCCCACTGCCGGCAGGGTTTCGCCGCAGGCGATACTAGCGTTGGCTGGAAAATCTGTGAACACCGGTTTGCCGTTATCTACGACTACGATGCGTTGTGTGACGGTTTTGGTGTTGCCGCAGTTGTCGGCAGCCGTCCAGGTCCGCATGATCGTACTTGCATTAGGGCATGTGCCTGCTGTGGTGGTTTGGCCGTTGTAAGTGACGGCAACAGCGGCATCGCAGTTATCGGTGGCTGTGGGCGTTGCCGGATTGGGAATGGCATCGCACTGTACGGTGATGTGGATAGGCGTATTCATGAAATTAGGTGCTTGCGTATCCGTCACCACAATACGCTTGGTAGCGGTTTGGGTGTTACCACAGGCGTCGGTGGCAGTCCACTTTCGGGTCAGTGTGTATTTGTCGGCACACAAGATATTGGATGTCGTTTGGCCATCGTACACCACCGTCACTGCGCCGCCGCAGCCGTCGGTTGCCGTGACGACACCCACTGCGGGAATGCCGTTGCACTGTACCGTCACGTTGGCGGGTACCGAAGTGAAATTCGGTTTCATATAATCGAATACGGTGATGACCTGGGTGCAAGTGCTACTGTTGCCTGAGGCGTCTGTAGCACGGTAGGTGCGGGTCACGGTTTTGCGGTTGGCGCAAACCTCATTGGACACAACATCTCCAGCATGTGTTTTGGTCGGTGTTCCGCAGTTGTCGTTGGCCGTTACGGCAGCCATGTTCACAGAGGGCACATTGGCCAAACAAGTCACAGTCGTTGATGGCGGGCAGGTGAATGTCGGCAGGATATTGTCCTGCACGGTCACAGTGGCGGAGCAAGTGGCAATTTTTCCATTGTTGTCCGTGACGCTGAGTGTCACCGAATTAGCACCCAGGTTCGAGCAGTCAAACGCCGTTTTGCTGAGCGACAGCGAAGCGATACCGCAGGCATCGGCGCTGCCGTTGTTGATGGCCGTAGCCGCAAGGGTTGCGGTTCCGCCGGCATCGAGTTGCAGGGTAGTGTTTTGGCAAACGGCCGTCGGCGCGATGTTGTCCTGCACGGTGACGGTGGCGGAGCAAGTGGCAGTTTTGCCGTTGTTGTCGGTGACGCTCAGGGTCACTGAATTAACACCCAGGTTCGAGCAATCAAAACTGGTTTTGCTGAGCGCCAGCGAAGCGATACCGCAGGCATCGGCGCTGCCGTTGTTGATGGCCGAAGCCGCGAGGGTTGCGGTTCCGCCGGCGTCGAGTTGAACCGTAGTATTTTGGCAAATGGCTGTCGGTGCAACGTTGTCCTGCACGGTGACAGTAGCGGAGCAGGTAGCGGTTTTGCCGCTGTTGTCGGTGACGCTCAGGGTCACTGAATTAACACCCAGGTTCGAGCAATCGAAACTGGTTTTGCTGAGCGACAGCGAAGCGATACCGCAGGCATCGGCGCTGCCGTTGTTGATGGCCGAAGCCGCGAGGCTGGCATTGCCGCTGGCGTCGAGTTGAACCGTAGTATTGACGATACGCTGCGTGACGGTTTTGGTATTGCCGCAGTTGTCGGCAGCCGTCCAGGTCCGCGTCAGGGTATAGGCGTTCGGGCAGGCGCCGTTAGTTTGCGTCTGGCCGTTATAGGTCACCGCTACCGTAACATCGCAATTGTCCGTAGCCGTCGGCGTTGCTACCGCCGGAATGGCGTTGCACTGCACCGTAATGTTGGCCGGTGTGCTGGTAAAATTCGGTTTTTGCGTGTCTATCACATTGATGCGCTGGGTGGCAGTCCGAGTATTGCCACAAGCATCGGTAGCCGTCCATTGACGGGTTATGATGTATGCATCGGGGCAGGCGCCGGCGACGGTGGTCTGGCCGTTGTAGGTGACCGGCACCGCTCCGCCGCAGTTGTCGGTGGCCGTCGGGCTGCCCACGGCGGGTACGCTGTTGCACTGTACGGTCACGTTGACCGGTACGAAGGTGAATATCGGCAGCGTCTTGTCGTCCACCGTAATGATCTGCGAGCAGGAGGCGCTGTTGCCGGCGGCATCGAAGACGCGGTAGAAGCGCATGACCCTGAACCCGTTGACGCAACTCACGTCATACGGCGCGGAGGTGACCAAATGCACCTTGCCGACAATGCCGCAGTTGTCCGTACCGCTCACCAAAACGGGGTTGGGGGCGGGTAAGTTGCCTGCACAGGGCACATTTACCGGCGCAGGGCAAGTCGCCACAGGCGCCTCGTTGTCCGACACCGTTACCGTGAAAACGCAGGTCGCCGCAGCGGCGGTCACCGTTACCGTCGTGAGACCAGTGTTGAAGGTACTGCCGCTGCCCGTACCATTACCGTTGGTCACGGTGGCCCCGGAAAAGGAATAGGTCAAAGCAGGCATACCATTGGCCGTTACGGTGTAGGACACCAGGGCCGAGCATTGGCCCGGATCGGTATCGGCCTGGATCGGTATAGCAGGGCAATCGGTAAAACCAACGGCGCCGAAGTTGTACTGTGCAATGAAGATATCGCCGACACTAGCAATGGCCGTATGGTTGGTCGTACCCGCGCCCGGATCGAAATCTGCGGTTTCTTCGAAGTACCCGCCCACATTGATTGTTCCGGCGCTGCCTGCGGCAATGCAGAAGCCGGCATCGCTACCCGTGCCACCCGCTCGCATGGCCGATTGATAATTGCCCGAGGCGTCGTATTGGGCGATGAAGCAATCGTAAAGTCCTCCATTGGCGAGGTTGGCGATACCGGCTCCGGGATCAAAATCCACAAGGGTGCTCAAAAAAGTGCCTGTCAGATACAGGTTGCCTTCGCCGTCCAACGCAAGGCCGGTACCATTGTCGGTATCGCCCCCCCCAATGCCCTTTGCCCAGATGTAATTGCCCGAGGCGCTGTATTTGGCAATAAATATGTCATCCCCTCCCGCGCTGATCCGGTTGGCCGTGCCGGCCCCCGGGTCGAAATCTGCTGTTTCCCGGAATGAACCGGTCAGGTAGGCGTTTCCGCTGCCGTCAATTACCAGATCATGGCCCTGATCGAAGTTGTCGCCGCCCATACTTTTTGCCCAGACGTAATTGCCGGAGGCGTTGTATTTGGCGATAAAGATGTCCGATAATCCTGTGCTCGTCAGGTTGGCCGTGCCCGCGTCGGGGTCGAAATCGGACGTTAAATAGTAATAACCGGTGATATGTATGTTGTCGCTTGCATCCACCGCAATGCCCAAGCCGTAATCGTCGCTCGTGCCGCCTACGTTTTTGGCCCACAGGTAATTACCGGAAGGGTCGTATTTGGCAATGAAGATGTCTACATCTCCCTGCTGGCTGGCCAGGATCGCCAGGCCGGCTCCCGGGTCAAAGTCCGCCATGTCGTTAAAAAAGCCCGTCACACATACATTGCCGCCGGCGTCCAGAGCAATGCCGTAAGCAATGTCAACACTTTCGCCGCCTATGTTTCCTGCCCACAGGTAATTACCCGAGGCGTCATATTTGGCAATAAAGGCATCCACGCCCCCAAAACCGCTGTTCAGGTTGGCCGTGCCGGGGCCTGGGTCGAAGTCGGCTGTGCCATAAAAGCCCCCTGCCACATACACGTTTCCGCCGGCGTCCACTGCAATGCCCTCGCCCCTGACAGCGTTGGTTCCCACGATGGCTTTGGCCCAGATGTAATTGCCGGACGCATCGTATTTGACGATAAAAAGGCTGCTGGTGCTCGCGCTGCTCGTCAGGCCGGCTATGCCTGGCCCGGGGTCGAAATCTACATTTTCGCCATCAAAATAACCCGTGGCGTACACGTTGCCGGAAGCGTCGCGGGCGATGCCAAGGCAAGTCATTCCCGATGGTCGAGTATCGTATTGCCCCCAGTTGATCGCCCAGTTGTAATTGCCTGCCGGTGACAGGCTAAGGGCAAAGGCATCGGTAGTGTTTTTCCCAGGGTTTAGGTTGGCTGTGCCGGCCCCGGGGTCAAAGTCTGCGGTACCCGTAAATTCACCCGTTACATACACGTTACCGCCGCTGCCTAAGGCAATACCGTATCCAATATCATTGCCCGTGCTACCTACATTTTTGGCCCACAGGTAATTGCCGGAGGCGTCGTATTTGGTTATGAAAATATCCCCGCCGCCTGAGCTGAACACGTTGGCGACGCCGGCACCTGCGTCAAAATCAACGATACCCTGAAAAAGACCTGTAACATGTACGTTGCCGGCAGGATCCAGCGCAATGCCGTATCCGTAATCGCTTTCCGAGTCGCCTATGCTTTTGGCCCACAAGTAGTTGCCCGAGGCGTCATATTTGGTAATAAAAATGTCGCCACTGCCTGAGCTGAACAGAGATGCCGTGCCGGCCCCCGGGTCGAAATCTACCACGTTCTGAAAATAACCCGTCACGTATACATTGCCGGCGGCATCCACGGCAAGACTGCGGCCTTCGTCGTATTCCGTGTCGCCCATACCCTTCGCCCAGATGTAATTGCCCGAGGCATCGTATTTGGCGATGAAAATGTCGTAATTCCCCGTGCTGGTCAGGTTATCCGTGCCGGGGCCTGGGTTGAAATCCACGGTATTGGTAAAATAACCGGTGATATGCAGGTTTCCACCGGCATCCAGTGCAATGCCCTGACCGACCTCGAAACCAGGGCCGCCCAGGCTTTTGGCCCACAGGTAATTGCCGGAAGCATCGTATTTGGCAATGAACGTTTCATACAAACCCAAGCCCGTCAGGTTGGCGGTACCCGGGCCTGGGTCAAAGTCCACTGAATTAATGAAATAGCCCGTGACGCAGACATTGCCGCCGGCGTCTACCGCAAGGCCATAACCGGTATCGCTTTCAGTACCGCCCACACTTTTGGCCCACAGGTAGTTGCCGGAGCCGTCGTACTTGGCAATAAAGATATCCTGGGTACCTGTACTTGTCCGGTTGGCCGTACCGGCCCCCGGATCGAAATCGGCTGTGCCTTCAAAAAAACCGGTTATGTATACATTACCGGCGGCATCCAAAGCTATGCCGTAGCCGACATCGCTGGATGCGCCACCCACGCTTTTGGCCCACAGGTAGTTTCCCGCAGCGTCATATTTGGCGATATAAATATCCGACGCTCCTGTGCTCGTCAGGTTGGCCGCGCCTGGCCCCGGGTCGAAATCGGCCGTATTGCCGTAATAGCCGGTCATATAGACATTTCCCGAGGCATCGGTGGCAATGGATTTCCCCTCGTCAACGCCGCCATAAAAAGGCGGTTGTATAAGTGGGTGGTTGGCCCAATCGAGGGTCTGGGCAAAAGCGGGCACACTGAAGTGCAGTAGCAGGGCTACCAGCAGGGTATACCCAACTTTGCAAGCGATAAAACCGCGAAATAAAACTGCTGAAATTGTTGCCGTAAACGCTTTGTTTGTGCTTGTCATTTTAACTTTAAATTATTGTGTTCTTGTATTTTGTAACTATTGAAGACTTCTGTTGGAAGCCACTCATCCCACACACAGGGCTTCTCGCCCGAAAACGGGCTTGCGCACCATTCCGGAATGGCGCAGTGGCTGCACGGGGAAAAGCGGTGGGATGTTCTTTCCGCAATGCCGGGCAGTACGCTCCAGGCTACTGCGCAGGCGCGAGAAGAATACCTCGTTTTCGTAGGGGGTTCCGATAGATACGCGGAGGGTGTTGTGCAGCAAGGGCGCACCCGAGGTATTGAGCACCTTGATGCCGTTTTGGGGCAGGTCTTCCATCAGGCGGGAGAAGGCAGCATTGTCGAATACCCGGATCAAAAGGAAATTGCCCTCCGAGCGAAATACCTTCAGTACACCTGGGCTGAAATGCTTCCCGATCAGGCAGCACATCCGCTCGCGCTCGGCCACAATGCGCTGCACCCGCTGTTTGGCAGAGGCCATAAAAGCCCGGTCGTGCAGCATTTCGCGGGCAAAAGCAAGGGAAAAGTGGTTGATGGAAAACGGCAGTACCAGTTTTTTGACGATAGCCGCCGTTGTGGGCGAGGCACAGAGGTAACCAAGGCGAAGGCCCGCCATGGGGAATGCCTTGGAGAAAGAGCGCAGTACAATCAGGTTGGGGTACCGCTTCACCAAAGGCGTGGGGTCGGTTTGGCTAAACTCGGTGTAGACCCCGTCGAGGATGATACAGGACTGCGGGTATTGGACCAACAGGTGCTCCAGTTTTTCCAAACACAGGGTATTGCCCGCCGGATTGTTGGGGGAAGTTATGATGAGTACCGAGTCGGACCTCAGTGCCGGCAAGGTTTGGACGTTGTATCCCAGATCGGCGTCCAGAAACCACGGCTCGTAGGAGATGTTGTTGGTTTTGCAATGATAATCGAAGAGGGTATAGGAGGGCTGCGCAATGACGATGTGCTTGTGGTGGAGCGCAAAATGATTGAGCAAGGTGGTGATGATGCCGGCAGAGCCGGCACTGAGAACGATATTTTCGGGCAACAATCCGCAGTATTCCGCCACTTTCTCCTCTATGTCCTTGAGATCAATGGCCGGATAACGGTTCCAGTCCGCTTGCAACAGGTGTTCGAGCACCCGCTTTTTGAACGCGGTATCCACATCGGCGGGCTGCTCGTTTTTGTCCAAATAAAATTTGACCACCTGTTTGCCTGTCGGGGTGATGCGGTATTCCGCCTGTTGCAGTGCATGCGCGAAAAAAGTATTGTACATGATATTTTTTTGATTGAACATGAGCTTTATTGGCAAAAGGATGGCCTTTGCAGCGTGGCTGCAATTGTTCCGGTTTTTGAAAAGACCCTGTATTTGATCAGTTTGCGTAAATGACCGCCAGCACGGTTTCTTCCTTGAACGTGAACCCGAGGAACCCTTCTTTGTGGTATGAGATCTTCACGCCGCAGCCCGCCTCTACGGGGACTTTTAATAAGTCGCGCCTGAGCGAAAAGCGGTTTTGATGCAGCCGCTCGATCCAATGAGTGGCAGGCTCGTGTTTTTCATAACGGTCTTTTTCTTCTTTGCCGATGATGTCCTCTATTTCGCGACCGAAGAACAGTTTGAGGGCGTTTTTGTCTGCCTGCTCCAGGTTTTCGATGTGGTCAATCACCTGAAAGATGCTGTAAAAGTGGTTGTAGCAATTTTTGAAGCGGGCAAAAAAGTCCGGCTCATAGTGGTTCACATTGGGCTCGATCAAAATAAGCGCGTCGGGGTTAATCTGCCTGATGCTGGCGAAGGTGTCCGAACGCTGCCGATCCGATTGGATGTGGTGGAGGGCCAGAGAGGCGTTCACGATGATTTTCCCGCGCAGGCCATTGAGAGCGGAAAAGTCCACATTTTCAGCGCCGTCGTGGATGCCTGTAAAGGAAATGCCGAAGGGTACTTGTCCATTGCGGGCAAGGATATTTTTTTCCGCATGCCGGAGGGCTTCTCCGAAAGGTTCGATGCCCACAAAGTGTATTTTTTTCAGCCTGCTCAAGGATTTTGCCTGCTCGATGATGTTCAGCATTTGAGTGCCTTGCCCCATACCGATGTCAATGACGGTTGCTTCTTCGCAATCTTGCATGGCCTCCACGATGGCCTGGTTGGTGATTTGCTGGCTGAACCGAACGAACGGAAGCTTCTCAATGAGGATGTTGAACAGTTGGATTTGAGAGACCTCGTATTTGCCGAGGTATATGTTCTGGCCGATAAATTCCGAGTTAATGCGTTTGTTGAGGGCCTTGATCAACAAGGTGGCGAGTAGTTTCTCAGAGTCGGTGTCCATGCCGTCCATGCAATACCCAAAAAAAGACTCGATCTCGTTTTTGGTGCGGGAGTCAACCTGCGGGGATGGCTGTTGCATAAACTTGCAGAGCGCCGCGTATGTATCCAAGCCAGCAGTAATTTGCTTCATTATTTAAGATTTGATCAGAAAGGTGAAAAGAAAAAAAAGTATAGATACGACAATCAGAAAAAACAGGTCGTAGTGGCGGTACAACCACCTTTTTTTGCGATACACCTTTCTCTGTTTGTACACCATGGCACAAAAGTGCATGACAAGCCGGGGTACTCCAAGCAGGAATGAGTACCTGACGGATATTATGAGTCGTTGACGGATTTTGTTAGCGGCGCGGGTGCGGCGCTCAGAACTTCGCGAACATCTGGAAAAACTCGTCCCGTTTGTTGCGGGAAATGACGATCTGCGTCTGGTCGGGCATGACGATGTACCCGCCGTCGCCGCGCACCATGCGGCTGATGTGGTTGATGTTCACCAAAAAGGAATGGTGTACGCGCACGAAATCCTTGCCGGCAAGCGCGGCATCTATTTCTTTTAAAGTTTTGGCAACCAATATATTTCGGCCATCGGCCATGATCACATTGGTGTAGTTGCTGTCGGCCCGGCAGTAGGCAATATCCTTGGTGTGAACAAAAACAAGTCCGTCGCCGCTGGACAGTGCCACGCGTTCCACAGGGGTGTCGCGGTGCAGCAGGCTGTGAAAAAGCAGTTCCATTTGTTCTCTGGTAGGCGACGATTTTTTTTGCCGGAGGCGTTGCACGGTCGTTTGCAAGTCCTCAGGGTCAACGGGCTTGAGCAGGTAGTTCAGGGCTGCATACCGGAAGGCTTTCAGGGCGAAATAATCGTAGGCGGTAGTGAATACCACTTCAAACGAGAGGTCTCCGATGCGTTCGAGCATATCGAAGCCGTTCATTTTCGGCATTTCGATGTCGAGGAACACAACATCAGGCTTGAACTGTTCAATGGCCTTGATGCCCGCCTCCCCGGAATGGCAGATGGCCTCAATGCTCACCTCGGGGCAATAGGTTTTGAGCAGCCATTCGAGCATTTCAGTGCTGTTGCGTTCGTCGTCAATCAGGACGGCTTTGATGTTCGTGTTCATACGGGTATGGTCAAAATTACCCGGGTACCGCAAGGCTCCCCGTTGTCATTCTGTAAATCAATTACTTCTTGTGTGCCGGATACCGAAAACTTGTCCGTGGCGATATGCAGCCTTTCTTCCGTCAATTTCATACCCACCGACTGGCGTGTAGGCGCATTTTTGCTCTTGAACGCTGCGGCTTGGGCCCGTCCAATGCCGTTGTCGGTAATGGTACAGGTGAGCAGGTCCTTTCTTTGCGACACGTGTACGGAAGGGTGGCCGGCAGCCTCTTTGGGCAGAAGGCCGTGCCAAATCGCGTTTTCTACATAAGGCTGGATGATGAGGGGTGGTACTTCGATGTTGTCGGCATCTACATCTTCGTCGCAGGTGATGTCAAAGGTGAATTGGTGGTCGAAGCGGAGCGATTCCATATCCACGTAAAGCCGCAGGGCTTCCAGTTCGTTGGCCAGCACTACTTTTTTGTTTTTGGAGTTGTCCAGAATGAGGCGGATGAGTTTGGCGAAGCGGGTCAGGTATAGCGACGCGGTTTTGATGTCGCTTTTGATTATGTAGCGGTTGATGGAATTGAGGGAGTTGAAAATGAAGTGCGGGTTCATTTGCGCGCGCAGCGCTTCCAGGCGCGTTTCGGCCAACTGGCGGTTGAATTCCGTTTTCAGACGCTCGGTTTCCTCTACTTGTCGCACCCGATACCGGTAAAGTGCATACACGAGGCCCACAAAAAACAAGGCGACCAAGGCAATGAACCATGCCTGTTTTTGCAGCGGCGTTTCAATCACTACGGTCACCGAAATAGGTGCGCCCCACACCCCCTCGCTATTAGCCACTTTAACCTTGAACACATAACGGTCGCCATTGAGGTTGGTATAACTCGCATACCGCCTGGAGCCGGCATGCACCCAGTCCTTGTCCCAGCCTTCGAGCATGTAGGCAAATCGGTACAAAGCCTGGTTGGAAAAATCAATACAGCCGTATTCGAATGAAAATACATTTTCGTGGGGCTTCAGGGTAATAACAGCATTGGGTGGTACTTGTCCGAGCCGTTCCTGATTCAGGATGCTGAATTTGTCAATGTATAATTTGGGTAGGGCGGTTTTTCGATTGACGGCTTCAAAATCCACCCGACAGTATTTGCCGGGCGAGACAATGTAAAATGCACCGTTGTTGCCGCCAGGAATGGCCATATAAGCCACATTTTTGTCCATGCCCGCCGATTGGGTGAAGATTCGGTATGACCTATCGGCGGCATTCATGTAAACTACCCCCAACACGGTGACCATCCAGATATTCCCACTGGGGTCAACGTTCATATTGAAAATCCGCTTGGTTGGCAGGCCATTAGTATCGGTAAGCAACAGCCCCTCCACGTTTTCCAGGTTCCGGGCCGAGAGCCGCAGCAAGCCTGTTCGGTTGATCGCCACCCACACATTACCCGAAGAATCAACGGCGACACTGCGCACCGCATCGGTGGCCAATTGCTGAATTTCCGGCTTGACTCGCCCGACAAATCGCCCTGTTTTGGGTTCGTAAGCGCAGATTTTTCCGCTGCCGACCAGCCAAATCCGGCCGTTCGGGTCACAGGCTGCATACTGGATGACTTGTGGAGCCTCCGAAACCGATGGTGTGTTTATTTTGGCGGAAAACCTGTTTGCGCGGGGCTGCCACTCATGCATGCCACCCTGATTCGTGAGTACCCAGATACGGCCGTCGGTGTCTTCAAAGAAGTTTTTGAACGTCGGTCTGTCTGCGTATTCCTGACTGCTGACGGCGGCGGGTATGGGATTCAGGCGTTTTTGTTTCGGATCAAACTTGTGCAAAAAATCCTCTGAAAGTACCCACAAATTTCTCGCTTTATCCATCAACATATCGTTGATTACCATCAATTTGTGCGTAACGCTGGGGTGGGGTTTCACGCCGTACGCCTCCAGTTTTCCGCTGCGCGTATCGAGCACATTGAGGCCGTTGCCGAGCTGCGTGGCAAAATAGACGGCGTGACGGGCCGGGTCTTCCAGCACTTTGACAATATAGAACTGAGCACCGTTTTGGCTTTGGGCTATGGGCAGCGGACGAAAGTGGAAGGTGCTGGCCTTGGGGCTGTATTTCAAAATGCCGTTGGTGGAAAGCATGAACATGAACCCGTCCGGTGTTTTCAGGGCCGAATGGAGGCTGTATTTGTCGGCCTCTCCTCCTGTCAGCGTGATGTTGCAGTCTTGCCATGTTTTTTTCACCTTATCGAACACCAGCAGCCCTGTATCAGCAGCGGTCACCCAAAGTTCGCGTTCGTTCTTGGGAGCTACGTCCGTTACAATGTTGGAAAAAGAATTGTTTAAGTCGCTTTTGCTGAACTTGTAGGTCTGGAACCGTTGAGTGGCAAAATCAAAATAACTAAGCCCACCGCCAAAAGCCGTCAGCCAGAGGCCCTTTCCACCGTCCGGCATTAATTGGGTGAAACAATCGTTGCGTTGTCGGCCCGGGCTAATGGGCGCCATTTGCTTATACTCAAAATGGGCTGTTTTTGAATCGAAACTGTACAAGCCATTGTGCGTGGCCAACCAAAAAAGTCCGTTTTCCGATTGGTGAACCCTGTAAATACTGTTGTATGCGGCCTTTTCGCCCAAAGAATACCTTTGATCAATAAACGGCAGGTTATATTGCCGGATATGCCGGGTGTCAGGATTAAATAAGGTTAGGCCCATTCCTCCCGAGTTCAGCCATACCGTACTGTCGCCCTCGAAATATGTAATGGCTGTTCTTGTTTGCGGCAGGTGTCCTTTTTCAGGAGAAGCGTAATAGTGCCGGAAACATTGACAGGTTTCGTCAAACATGCTAATCCCGCCATCTCCGTAAGCTGACACCCATAACCTTCCCTTGGGGTCCACGCGAAGATGATGACCATAGTCGTTGAGCAACGAAGTAGAATCCTTATCGGAATGTCGAAACACCTTCACCGTGTGGCCGTCGTAGCGGTTCAATCCGCCCCTTGTAGAAACCCACAAGTACCCCGACGAGTCCCTTGCCATGCTCTCCATCCAGTTGTTGGAAAAGCCGTCTTCAGTATCCAATACCTCAAAACGAATGTCTCCGGGGTCTTGCGCCGAGGCAAGCCCGATATGAAACAGTAGTATCCAAACTGTTGTCCTGATCCGAATAAAAGGACATAACCTCATTATAAGACATTAGGCTCCACCGAAGGCAAAGTTATAATGATCCTGGATTTGCCTTGAAAAATCCGTGCAAATCCAGGATGGTTTAAACAGCCCAAATTTGTTGCAAAATTTTGAAATCAGACTACTCCACCAGCACCACCCGCTTCGCCGTCACCCCGCTCGCGCTCCGCACACTCACCGTGTACATCCCCGCTGCCGCACCCGCTTCGCGCAGGCTGATGGGCAGTTTCAAGTCCTCCACCGCCGGGATACGGCGCTCCCAGATCAATTGGCCCAGATCGCTGTGGATCGAAACCGTGACCGATTCGCCCGCGAAGTCCGTCAGGTCGAGTTGGATGCGGTCGGTGGTCGGGTTGGGAGTAACGATGAGCGATGAACGATGAGTGATGAGTCCCGTAACGTCCTCTTTGCGGTTTTCCGCACCTTCTTCTCCATAACTGTTCCCCAGCACCGTAATCACCTGCGAGGTCGTAGCCGAATTCCCGCACAAGTCCTCGGCGCGCCAGGTGCGCGTCACGGTATAGTCTGCCGCGCAACCGCTGCCCGAAGGCACATTGCCAAGGAAGGTAATGGCTGCGTATCCACCGCAGGCATCCGAGGCCGTCGGATTCACCAGGGGCGGCAGCGGGTCGCCACATTCGATGGTGATCGGGCCAGGCGTAGACGTGAACACCGGCGCACCGGTATCCGACACCTGAATCGTCTGCGTGGACACCGTGCTGTTGCCGCAGGCGTCGGTAGCGCGCCAGGTGCGGCGTAGTTGGTAGTTGCCCGGGCACGAACCGCTCACGCTTGTTTGACCCAGGTACGTCACCGTAGCGCTGCCGCAGGCGTCGGAAGCCGTGGGGCTGCCCACCGGCGGCGGGGTGTCATTGCAGGCGATGGCCGTATTGGCCGGAAACGACGTGAACACCGGTTTGCCGTTGTCCACCACGGTGATCCGCTGCGAAACCGAGCGCGTATTGCCGCAGTTGTCGGCGGCCGTCCAGCGGCGCGTCAGCGTGTACGCGTTCGGGCAGGCACCGGAAGTCGTGGTTTGACCGATGTAGGTGATGGCCACGGAGGCATCGCAGTTGTCCGTGGCCGTGGGCGATGCTACCGCCGGAATGGCGTCGCATTGTACCGTCACGTTGGCCGGCGTACCGGTGAAGTTGGGCTGCTGCGAGTCAATGACGTTGATGCGCTGGGTAGCCGTTTTCGTATTGCCGCAGGCGTCGGTAGCCGTCCACTGGCGGGTCAGCGTGTAACGGTCGGTGCAGGTGCCGTCCAGGCGGGTCTGACCGTTGTAGGTGATCGTTACCGCGCCGCCGCAGCCGTCGGTAGCCGTCGGGCTGCCCACGGCGGGCACGCTGTTGCACTGCACCGTCACGTTGGCGGGCACGAAGGTGAAGTTGGGCAGCACGTTGTCGAACACCGTGATGACCTGCGAGCAAGTGCTGCTGTTACCGGCGCCGTCGGTGGCGCGATAGGTGCGCGTCACGGTTTTGCGGTTGGCGCAGGTCATGTTCGTCGTCGCGTCGCCGACGTGCGATTTTGCCGGAGCCCCGCAGTTATCCGAAGCCGAAACGGCAGCGAGGTTGACGGCAGGAACCTGCGAGGAGCAAGTCACGGTCACCGGGCCGGGACAGGTGATGCCGGGCAGGCTGTTGTCCACCACGGTCACCGTAGCCGTACACTGGCCACTGGCTCCGTTGATGTCGGTGACGGTCAGGGTCACCGTTTGCGGGCCGAGATCGCTGCAATCGAATTGATCGGGCGACACGGTCATGCTCTGCAGGCCGCATTCGTAGGTGCTGCCGTTGTCTACGTCGGCAGGTGCGACGGTAGCAGTACCACCAAGGCCGAGCACGGCGGTATAGGATGTACAAAGCGCTTCCGGCGCAGCGCAGCAGGGATTGTCGTCGTCGGCCACAGTGATGGTGGCTTCGCAGTCGGCAGTGTTGTCGAATGCGTCCGTGACGGTCAGCGTTACGGTTTGGTTGCCCAGATCGTCGCAGGTGTAGGTTAGGCTGCTTTCATCGTTGATCAAAAACGCGAGGGTACCGCAGCCGGTGCTGCCGTCATTGACCTCTGCCGCCGGGACGGTGAAGGAACCATCGGCATCGAGTTGCACCGTGATGTCCTGGCAAATAGCCGTGGGGGCAGGTAGCAGTTCCTGGTATTCGTAGGCGCCCATGTCGAAGTCGGCGGCCACATTGGGCGCGGCATCGAAGGGGCGGGCGTTGCCGTCGAGATCGGTGGCGGGCACGCCGGCGTCGGCACCGGCATCAATGGCGGGCGAGCAGGCTTGCAGGTGGTAGTCGCCATTGGCAGCGTCCACAAAGAGCGGATCTACGTTCAGGTTGCCGACACCTGCGTACACGCCCGGCGTAATACTATACGTAACATCCGGGGCAGTGCCCTGAACCAACACAATGCCGTTGTCGCGCAGGATGCTGTTTTTGACGACCACTGTGGCGTTGAAGGAAGTGATGCTTGCCGGCGGGTTGTTCGCTACGGTACAGTTTGTCAATTCTGCACCGGCACCAGAGTTGGCGGAAACACCGCCCGAATTGCCGAAGAAAAGGCAGTTGGTGAACACGGTATTGCCGCCGCTTAACAAATACACACAGCCAGAGGATGTTTGGTTCAGGTTGCCGGTGAAAACGCAGGATTCCACCTGACAAGAACTGTTCGTCAAATACATGGCAGCCCCGTGATCCGTATTGGAGGCGAACCGGGTCTCGTTGTTGCGGATGACACAGTTACGAATGATGGCCGCCGAGTTGATGATCCTGAACCCGCCGCCCCGGTTGTTGCTGATCAGGTTGGCATAGCCGTCCCGGACGGTGAATCCGTCCAGCACGGCGGTGTTGTCATTGTCGTTTGATGTGACCACGTTGAGGGTGTTGTCGGTCTTTACGTTCGGGGTGCCGATGTCGCCGCTCAGGATGGTCTCGTTTGCGACCCAGTCCCGGTCGTCGAGCTCCGGGTCGCCGGTATTGGGAAAGCCGCCGAGGATTTCCACGCCGTTTTTCATGGCGAAGGAAATGGTACGGTCGGTGCCGGTGGTAGGCTTGTAAGTACCCTCGGCCACCCAGATTTGGTCGCCGGCACCGGCGGCGGCGAGGGCGAGTTGCAAATCCTGAAACGCGCAGGTCCAGGAAGTACCGTTGCCGCTCGTTGCCGCTCCTGCATTGACGTACCAGATAGTACCGTCCGACAGCACAGTTTGATACTCGTAGGCGCCCATATCCGTGATATTGCCGCCTGTGATGGCATCTACGCGGGTATTGCCGTCGAGGTCGTCGGCAGGTGCGCCGGCATCGGCGCCGGCATCAATGGCGGGCGAGCAGGCTTGCAGGTGGAAGTCCGTCGCACCGACAAAGAGCGGGTCTGCGTTCAGGTTGCCCGTGCCGGAGTACACGCCGGCGGGTTGTTTGACGATGGAATACGAAATATTGACCGTGCCGCTTGGGTTGTACACGGAAGGCCCGTCGCCCCAAAGGATGCAGTTTTTCAAAGTGGCCGTGGATGTACTGTAGTTGGTGATGGCGCTGAGATTGGCGAAAACAGGATTTTCAGAAAACGTGCAGTTGGTGAGGGTGGGCGAACTGTTGCCGCCAGGCCAGTTGGCCAGACCGCCAAAGGCATTTCCGGCAAACAGGCAGTTCGTGAGGATGGGTTCGGCACTTTGCAGGGTCATCCCGTAGACAGGGTTGTTCAAAAAAGTACAGTGGTTTACTTCGATGGGGGTGCCGTACTGTATGCCCAGAGCAGCATGGTTCAGGTTGCCGGTAAAATTGCAGTGCGATACCGAACCGGACGAACCATTGACATACATCCCGCTCCCGTTCACCCCGCCGGGGTAGGTGTCCAATGAATTGCCGGAAAACGTGCAGTTGTTTACTGTGATGGCCGATGCCTCGTGGTACACGCCGCCGCCAAAACAGGCCGCGTTGCCACTAAATTCACAGTCTGTGATTTCAATGGTCATGTTCAGGTTGCACATCCCGCCGCCATAGGTGTCCTCGTCGGAATTGGGCGTGGTGTTGTTGCTGAACGTACAATTACTGATGACCATCGTCGCATGTTCGTTGAACATTCCACCCCCTCTGCTGACGCCCGAACTGTTCACCGCCCGTGCCTCATTGTTCGAAAACGTGCAGTAACTGACGCTCGGTGCGGAATAGGAATTGTACATCCCGCCACC
>JAEUUV010000144.1 GCA_016787285.1 Saprospiraceae bacterium
TGATGATGGACAGCCTGCGGCTTGCCGACAGCATCAACTACCGCACGACTCCCGGCGGGCCGCTGATCAGGCGGTTTTTTAGCATCGAAGACCTCACGTACATTAGTGCCCGTTGCAACAACCCTGTCTTTAACGGCGCCCAAATGGTCGCCTGCTTGGGTGGCAATCGTCCCTTCGGTTCGGCCACAACAGCCGATGCAGAATGGAACATCTACCGGGGGATATACTTGTCCAAAAAAATGGCCGTGCTCGACCGGGAACGGCGCGCATGGGTAGCAGCAGTAGGGGCATACAATAATGACTATATCGGTACTGTAAGCGGAGGGCCGTACCGGAATAAAATCAAACGCTTCCCCTCCCCGAGCGACACGACGCAGTTCAGGGACGAGCACGGTGCTGCTTTCGACGGGCCATTTGCCCTTCGCCGCTACCAGGAACAACGCCTGAAAATAACTTGTGGCATCTGCCCCATCGCCAAAGACCTCGAAACCGTCCTGTTCGCACTCGCCTATCAGGGCAGACTCGTCTCGCCTATCCGGTTCCCGGAAGGCCCTTTGCTGTCGCTTCCGCTCTCGTTGATTCAGCAATTCAGTGTGCCGGCAGATTTGCAGTACGAATGGCGCCCGACCGTTGCCAGCGGAACGGTGCTGCAAATCGAAATTTGGGCAACCAATGCCAAACGGAACGTATGCACCCTGCGGCTGACCAAAGACACGGACGCGGTGGCCTGGAAAGACATCCGTTTCTTCAATTGCATGCAGGCGCAGTCCGATACGGAATTTACCCTGAACGCCTACGACGCTGAAATGACCAAAGTCGAAGTCCGCGGATTCGTTTCCTGCTTCAAACTGAAAACCTGCCCGTCCGTGACCCAGTCGCCGGTTTGCCTGAAATTACCCCTGGCAGACGACTTTGCCGCTTTTTTGAATTACATGTTCCAGCCGGCCAGCCCGCGCCGGTATCCGCAGAAAAGTCTGCTTGTACACCGCAAGGGGGCGCCAAGCACCTATTTCTCGAAGGCGCTTGAAAAATACCACCCGGCCGGCACGGAGTGGGTCTGGAACTACCGGTCCGGCGACCTGAAAACACGGTTTGTGGCGGATTATTTGATTAGAGCGAACCAGCAAACCCTCGTTTCCTGCAGCCTGGACTTTTCCATCGTCGGAACCGGTTTTGTGTTCGATGACATCCGGCGCATCATCCAAATTTCAAAAGGTTCGGAATCTTCGCCCAATGTGTTTTTCCTGACCGCCCTCACGGCAACCGGAAGAACCTTCCTCATCCGGGTGCAACAAAGCGGGTGTTTCCAGTTTTTCAATTGCGCGCCGCTCAACGACAACACCCCGGAATCGCCCTTGCTTTGCTGCATCCCCATGGCGCCGCCCGTTCAGGTAAGCCAACCCTCCTGCATGGAGCGGTTGGGACAAATAGCCGCAAGCCACGCCACCCGCCGATTCGAAACGTATGTCGAACAGCTTCGGGACTCCATCGGCAACGCCTACACCGAGCGTTGCCTTGCCGCCGCAGAGCAGGCCCGCTTGCAGTACACGGACGCGATCTACCAATACACCCTGTTCTACTACGACCGGGCGGGCAACCTGACCAAAACCATTCCGCCCAAAGGTGTGGTGCTACTCTCGGCCGCCCAAATGACGCAAACGGCCAACTTCAGGAATAAAACAGGCAGCACGCCGGTGTACCCGGCGCATCGGATGGCTTCCACATATTTGTACAATTCCCTGAACGCCGCCATACAGCGCATCACCCCCGACGACGGAAGAACCCGTACCTGCTACGACCAGGTCGGGCGGGTTATTCTCTCGCAGGATGCACAACAATTCAAGGACAGGGCCTGTACCTACCTCACCTACGACCCGCATGGCAGGGTGCTGGAAACCGGCCGGCTGGCCACCCTGCCCGTCGGCGCCCTGATCCCCGCCCGATTGTCCTACAAAGAGGCTTTCCTGCCCAACTGGTACAATGCCTACACCCGCAGCGAAATCTACCGGACGCAATACGACTACCCCCTGTCCGACAAAGTGTACGCCTACTTCGAGGCCGGGCAAAAGCACCTGCGCAACCGCATCGCTTCCGTGACCTTCCAGCAGGTCAGCAGCGGTACGTACGACCATGCCATGCACTACGGCTACGATGTTCTGGGCAATATCCGGGAGTTCGTGCAGGAAAGTGTGCGGCTGTTCAAAGAGTATAAAAGCGTGCCCGCCGTGGCGGCGCAGGCCGTCAAAACGATCCGCTACCAATACGACCAGCACAGCGGCATCGTGACCCAAAGTATTTACCAGCCCGGCAAGGCGGACCAGTTTGTCCACTGGTACGAATACGATGCCGACAACCGCGTGCAGACGGTGCTCACCAGTACGAACCTGTACGACGACCCCGTCCTGCGGGACCGCGAGGCAAAATACGCCTACTACGACCACGGCCCCCTGGCCCGCATCGAGATCGGCTCGGAACGCGTGCAGGGCATTGACTATGCCTACACCCTGCAAGGCTGGCTCAAGGGCATCAACTCCGTACTCGACGACCCCGCCCGCGACATGGGCAGCGACGGCGGCGGTAGCAGCCCCTTCGCTGCCGATGCGTACGGGTTTGCCCTCGGCTACCGGCAGGGCGACTACAAACCTATCGGCGCCCGGCATTTCCTGCCCCGCTACGAGGCGCCTGCTGTCAATGCCGTGGAACAGGACAGCCGCGACCTCTGGGACGGGAACATCCAGTACACCCTATCCCGCATCGCCGGCCTGAGCCGACCCGTGACCGCCAATGTGTACAGCTACGACCAGGCCCAGCGCATCCGCTCGTCCAGGTTTTATGCGATGCAGGCCACCCCCGCCGGGCGTTACAACACCGACGGGCTGCCCTGGCAATCCCAGACCGCCTACGCCACCGACTACGAGTACGATCCCAACGGCAACATCACCCGCCTGCGGCGCCGGGGCGAATCGAGCAACCTCTTCGACAACCTGAGCTACAACTACGCCAACGTCCAGCAAAACAACCGCCTGTCGAACATCACGGACTCGGGCGTCCGCCTGCCCGACAACAGCGATCTGGCCAATCAGGTCAACAACAACTACGCCTACGACGACAAGGGGCGCCTGCTCTGGGACCTCGGCGAAAACAGCAACCTGCGGTGGTCGAATACCGACAAACTGACCACCTACACCCGCAGCGGCAAAACCACGCGCTTTTATTACGATGCCCTCGGGCGGCGCGCTGCCAAAATAATCAGCGATAAAGAGCAGGTGCTGTACATCCGCGACGCCCTCGGCAATGTGCTGGCCGAGTACCGCATTGATAAAAACAGGGTGTTCTGGCAGAACAGCCCCATCTATGCCCCGGGCCGCATCGGGATGTACCAGCCCGAAAAAGAGCTGCCGGCCGACGCCCCCGACTCCCGCCGCAGCGGCGATCGCCGGGGACTCCGGCTGTACGAATTAGGCTCGCACACCGGCGATGTGCTGGCCGTGGTGAGCGACCGGCGGCTGCCCGCACCGCCCGCCGGCGGCACTGCGGCGGCAGTGGCCGACCTGCGCCACGCCGAGGATTATTACCCCTTCGGCATGCCCATGCCGGGCCGCGCCATGGCCGGCGCCGGCTACCGCTACGGCTTCCAGGGTATGGAGCGCGACGACGACCTGAAAGGCCGGGGCAACTCCTATACCACGGAGTTCCGACAGTACGATGCCCGGGTGGGGAGGTGGTTGAGTGTGGACCCGGAAGGGACACGTTTCCCGGAGGTGTCGCCGTATGTGGCTCATTTAAATAACTCAAATCAGTTTATTGACAGGGACGGGGATGTGCCGATTAATGTGCTAGTAGATAATGTGACTGCATCAAGAATCAAGAATTGGTATTTAGAGGTTCAGGAGTACGGCCCCAATGGTCAATTAGGTGAAAAGCAGATAATACCAGGGAGGGTAATTAATAATCACATGGTTCAGTTTGAGGCCCATAGTATACCTAGGAATGGAATTTATAGAGTTAGTTCAATCTATTTTTTGACGCCTATTAAGATTAACGGGTTGGATTCAAGGCTCCCTATCATTGGAAGTGGCCAAATTACATCAGGAAGCTTAACTATTAGTTCCAATAGATTGGAGGCGTCAGGGAATTTATTAATATTGGATATCGCCACTAAAGATGCTGTTAATTTACAACTTGAACTTGAAGGGTCAGGTGAACCAGGTGGAATTGGAATTGCTGGAACTGGTGCTGCTGGTATAACAGTTGGGCGCGTGCCTACTGGAGAAGGAGAACTTAAACTTGGTGACCCACGCCAACCAGAATCAGAAGCACATAGCCAAAATCGTGAAACAAATTTCCAGTCTAGAGAGCATGGAGCCATAGGTCGTTCTAACGAGCAGGCTGCAACTCGGACTGCACGTGCAAGATCTGCCGTGCGAGGTGAAAGAGTTACGGTGCCTGAAAGAGCAAGAAGGCCGGCCAGGGATCGTTCCAGTAGGAATCGCAGACAAACACCTACTATTAATATTACATGCCAGAATAATTGCACTATAAATGTTGATTCGGACCGCAACACTACTACTAATAGTACTAATGATGAACGTAAGTAAATACCCGCTGGACGCAAGTGTTCGGCAACATTAAAAAGCGTGGCTCCCCTGCTGGGCGCAAGTGTTCGGCAGATTAAAAAAGCGAAGGACACGCGACCCGCTGGGCGCAAGAGTTCGGCAACTTTAAACAGCGTGGCTCGCGAGCGTCTGCGACGCGATGCGTAGCGTCGGCCAGTCTCTGACTGGCGTAATCTCGCGCGTGCAAAGCAAAGCAAGTCAGAGACTTGCACACGCTACGCATCGCGTCACAGGCGCTCGCGAGCAACCTGGAAAAAGGAGGACGTACAATCCTGCCGTTTGCGAATCGGGTGGGGGCAAGCCCCGCCCCTACGAGAATTGGCCAAATCACGGATCATTCGGCATGGTCAGGTAGGGGCGGGGCTTGTCCCCGCCCGATTCGCAAGCGGCAGGATAATGCGCAATCACGGCGTGTCGGTACCGACCGGAACACGATAAACAACAAGCACAAATAGCACTCGGCACGGCCCCATTTTTCGCTACTTTTGCCACCAAAATACCTTTGCATGGCGCTTCAGGACAAGTATATAAACCCGTTTACGGATTTCGGCTTCAAGAAGTTGTTCGAAGCCGCCGAGATCGCCAAATTCGCCCCGGACGACAAAGTCAAATACGAGGAGAGCCTGAAGTACTATCGGGATTTGAAAAACGTAGTGGACACGTCGTTTGATGAAGGCAAGGCTGAGCGAAGTATAGAAATCGCCCGCCAAATGAAATCCGAAGGTGAGCCGATAGAAAAAATCGTTCGGTTCACCGGTTTGGGTTCGGAGGAGATTGGAAGGCTGTGATGGCCATCTGGTTTTTCCGCAATACCCGCCAACTAAACAAAATCAACTTCGCATGAATGCATTCATTGCACAACTCAAGGAATTAGTGTCCCACAACCGCACGGCGGTGGTACTTGACCTGCTTCCCCACGTATTCCGGCAAAAAGAAGAAGCCTTCACGGCGGCCACACTGCTGCGCGGGCGCTACAGCCAGACACGGGAAGACCAGTTGGGCAACCTGATCACTGAGGAAGCCGCGTCGGTGGAATACACCCGGATCAACAATGCCGTGCTGGAATTACTGGAAGATACGGAAGGACTGGTGTTCGACGCCGCAGCCGCCCGCAAACTCCTGGACGATCTGCTGGCCGAAGACGAAAAATGGCGCGTCCGGGAAGGGTTTCTGGATCGCATCCGGCAGTCGCAGGCCGAGAACATGGCCCGGCACTACAAGGACGACGCGCTGGTTTCCCACCGGGTGAACTCCAGGGTTGCGATATGGATCGTGCTGCCGATATTTTTGCTTTTCGCCATCGCGTTCCTGATTTTAGTCATCAAAGCGCCGCCTGCTTCGATCAAACAAAACGCCTCGCCTACCCGCGAGATACGCAAATCCAATACGGAGCAGCCGGTCGCGCCCTTGCCGAAAAAGGACGTGCCGCCTCCGCTTCGGAAGCAGTAACTCAGGCGCGACAACAATAGCAACGCGGAGCACACAGATTTTGCGGGTGCCCGCGGATTTATTGATCCGTGAAAATCCGCCAAATCGGTGTGATCCGCGTTGCCATTGTTGCCGTGCTCGGAAAATCCGCGGACATCCGCAAAATCCGCGTGCTCCGCGTTGCCATTGTTGTCCCGCTCGGCAGTAAGACGAGGGCTATTTGTTCCCTCCCCCACCGCCTCCACCATTACCCCCGTCCCCGCTCGCGCGTTTGCTTTCTTCATCTGCCGCCGTCGTCCGCCGCCGCGCATTCTGGATGTTTTTTCCGCCGAAACGGTAGGTCATGTTCACCTTGAACTGCTGGCCCTCCCAGGTGCCGGAGGCGTCAATGTACAGGTTGCCGATTTCGGTGAACGAACTCCACTGGGCAGTGTGCCACACATCGGTGAAACTCACGCGCAGTGTGCCGCTGCCTTCCCACAGGCGTTTGGTGAAACCTACATCCATGACGCCTTGCGGGCGGTTCACGTACGCGCCCCACAAGCCGCCCCAGTTGTACCAGCCCGACACTTCGGCGCTCAGGGTGGGCGTGAGGGTGAACGTTTGCTGGGTCCAGAACCCGCCGCCGCCCACGCGCAGGTCAATCGTGCGCCCGTCGCCGTAGTCGGCTTTGTTGATGGAGTGGTTGTACCAGAAGTTGAGGTTTCCGTTCCACCATTTGGCGATGGGCATGGGCGTGTTCAGGCTGAAGCCGATATTGTCACGGGTGGCCAGGTTGCGCACCTGAATGAAAAAGCGCTGCTTGCCGGTCATCGGGTCTATTTCCTGGTCGGTGATATTGGCGAAGGCATAGCGGGTTTGGGCGTAATTGGCGCTGATGTTGATGCGCTGGAACAGCGTCCAGCCTAATTCCACCGTGTGCGTGAACTGCGGGCGCATGAACGGATTGCCGCGGCGGTAGCTCAGTTCGTCAATGCGGAACTCGAAGGGGTTGAGGTCCTGATAACGCGGGCGGTCAATGGAGCGGCGGTAGGTCAGGTTGATCTGGTGGTTGTCGTTCAGGGCGTAACCAATGGCGGCACTGGGAAACAGGGCGAGGTAGGCGGTATCTACCGTCTGGTTGTTGACCGGCTTGTACGCAATCAGGTCGCCGCGGATGTCGGTGTGCTCGGCACGCAGGCCTGCCTGGAGGCTGAACTTCCCGAGTTTGGTGCTGCCGTTCAGGTAGCCTGCCGCGATGCGCTCGCGGTACTCGAAGGTGTTGCTGCGGTCGGTATCGAAGTTTTCGACGCCGTTTGCCACATTGAAAAAGTTGAAGGTGTTGTCGGTGGCCACGTCGGAGAGTTTGGCGCCGGCGCCGATCTTGCTGTCTTTGGGTTTTCCAAACACTTGCAGTGTGCGCTCGTAGTCGGCTTTCACGGAGCGGATATCAATGTCGCGCGGCATATTCATGCGAAAGGCCGAAGACGCGAAGGTGTTGACGTTTTCCGGGTCGCGGTAAAAGTTCCGGTTCAGTACGGTATTGCTGTCGCGGTAGATACCGTAGTCGGCGTCCACGTTGAGCGTATTGCCGAGTGTATCGGCGAATTTGTAGTTCAGGTTGAAGGTGCTGGTCCAGTTCAGCATGCTGCCTTCGTTTTGGGCGATCAGCAGGGAATCCACGCGGTTTTGGGCCAAACTGCCGATTTCGGTGCGGGCATGCTGCCAGTTGTTGGGCACAAAATACCCGCCGGTGACCAGCATGCCGAACGTGTGCCGGCTGTTGGGGGAGTAATCCATACCAATGCTTCCCCGGGCGGGCCGGGCAAACCAGTAGGAATTGTTGCGCTGGTTGAAACGCCGGTCGCCCACGCGGTTGTCGAGGTTCATGGTGTTGTCCCAGCGCCCGCGGAAGATGCTGGCCGAGCCGAACAGGTTCACCTTGCGGTCGCGGTGGTTGATGTTGATGGAGGCGTCGCCTTTGGTCGTGATGCCCTGGTAAAAACCGAGGTTGACGGAGCCGTTGGTGCCAAGGCGCGTGTCTTTTTTCAGGCGCAGGTTGATGATGCCCGCGTTGCCCTCGGCGTCGTATTTGGCGCCGGGAGTGGCAATGATTTCGATGGCCTCGATGTCGTTGGAACTCAGGCTGCGCAAAAACTGGGCAAGGTCCTGCCCGGTCATGGGGGTGAGTTTGCCGTTGATCTGCACCATCACGTTTTGCCGGCCTTTCAGGCTGATATTGTCGTTCTGGTCGAGGCTTACACCCGGACTTTTGCGCAGCAATTCGAGCGCGTTGAGGCCGGTATTGGTCGGGCTGGCATCCACGTTGAACACCAGTTTGTCGGCCTGCACTTCGATGAGCGGCTTTTGGGCCACCACCATCACCTCTTGCAATTCCTTGCTCAGCGGCGCCAGCACGAGAGTGGGAAGCGTTATGTCGCTGTTTACGAAGTTGAATTTTTCCGAGTCTGTCGGGCGGAAACCCAGCCGTTGGCCGCGCACAAAGTAGGCGCCGGGAGCGGCGTTTTCCAGTTCAAAACGACCGCGTTCGTCGGTCACGGCGCCTTTCACAAAGGCCGAATCCTGGGCAGTATGGAGCGTGACGGTGGCATAGTCCTGGATTTCACCGCTCGCGTCGGTGATTGTTCCGGTAATTTTTTGCGCGATAGCGCTGCCGACAAAAAGAGAAAAAAATACCGGGAACATGACCCGGCGCAAGGGATACACAGCAAGGTTAGGCATGACTGACAGACAGGATTGTGGACGAAAGCCACAAAGACCGGGGCAATGCCCACAAGATTGCACCGCCGCCGCCGGTTCTCGACCAAAGGCGGGTTTCAGGCAAGTCATCTGCCGGTATTTCCCCTTCACCGGCGATGCGCTCCGAAAAACGGCAGTGCTTTGTCTTTTTCGGAAACCACCACCTGACGCAGGTCGAAACCCCAGTCAATCTTCAACTGGGGATCGTCGTAACGAACACCGCCTTCCTGGGCTTTGGAGTAAAAATTGTCGCACTGGTACACGAACTCGGCGGTATCGCTCAGCACTATGTAGCCGTGTGCGAAACCACGCGGCACAAATAATTGGCGTTTGTTTTCGGCACTCAGCCGGATGCTGTACCAGGCGCCGTACGTGGCCGAACCTTCGCGCAAATCCACCGCCACATCCAGCACTTCGCCTTCCACTACCCGCACGAGTTTCGCCTGGGCCATGTCGCCCGTCTGGTAGTGCAAGCCGCGCAACACGCCGCGCGTGCTACGAGCCTGATTCATCTGGACAAAGTCGGCCGTGATGCCGATTTCGGCCCAGGTACGGCGGTTGTAACTTTCAAAAAAATACCCCCGCTCGTCGTGGAAAACCGTGGGTTCAAAAGCCATCAATCCAGGAATAGGCGTCTCGATAAAAGGCATGGTGTTCGTGTTGATTTGTGTGCGCAAAGATGCAAACTCTGTGCGAGCGTGCTTGCAAGGGCACCGAGTATGGACTGAAATTCCATGTCAATGCCGACAAAAATGTGGGAGATTGCTCCCGGTAATCCTGTAGGTTTGTGGTGAAAAAAATTGAGGTGTCACATCCGGGGTATTCGTGTCCTATTCGTGCCATACAGTTGAAAATCGAACAAACCTGATTTGCTCATGCCATTACCCAAACTACTTCCCGATCTCCAGCAGGAGCTCCGCGACCAACTCATAGACGACCTTGCGGGCGCCCTCAAAGCCCTGCAACAACTCCTGCCGCCCGGTTCTGAAAAACACCGGACGGCTACTACCCTGCTCGGCAAACTGAACGACACAAACAAAGCGCGCCTGCGCGGTACCATTTCCAACGAAGACCTGCAGTTAGCCTACAATCAGTTGCGCTCCGATCTGCTCGACCTGATTGACGGGCTGGTTGCCGGCGACTTTGAGGCAGCGACTGCCATACCGGAAGCCAAAAAAGCGAAGCAGGGCGAAATTCTCTACCGAATTCCCGACACCATGCCCCTGGGACGCGAAACCCGTTGCCTCGTGCGCATTGCGCTCAACGCGGACGCCATTGTGGAAAACATCACCCTCGACGAGTACGTCACGCTCAAGCCGCTCAGCCGGGTATCCGATCTCATGCAGGTGGAATTGCTCGATCCCGGGAAAGACCCGGCTTTTGAAATCCGCAGCATCAATTCGCCCGAACAATTTGTGGAAGACGAGGGCTACACGGAGTGGTTGTTTCAGGTGATGCCCCTGCGGGCAGGCACATTCCCGCTACTCATCAAGGTGTCGGTCATCGAGTTGATTCTCGGCAAGGAACGCAAAAAAGAAATTGTGCTGGAGGAGGAGGTACAGGTGCGGGCCAACCTGCAAACGGCACCCGAATCGCCGCTGAAATCGGCCGGGGAAACCTTTTTGTTTGAGGGGCCTGCCGGAAAGTTGCCCGAGGGCGAGGGCGTACAATACGCCGATGTGGAATACGACCTGACGGAAAAAAGTATGCCGGCTCCCGCTGCGCCTGCAGCATCGGCGCCCCCCAAAACCGGAGTGGGCGGCAGCATTCCCATGCCCTCTACCATTTACACGCCACCCTCGGTAAACAAACAGGATTGGGGCGAACCCCAGGCAAAAAAACGAAGCGGTTGCCTCCCCTTGATATTCCTTTTGATTGCCGTGGCGTTAATGGGCGTTTCCATTTACGTGTTTTTAAACTAAAGGCTGGTTGGAGGGTTTCTGGTTAGAAGGTTTCTGGTTGCAGGGTTCCGGGTTGGCGCTTACCTGCGAGTAGCAGTAATTTTGTCGGAAAAAAAATTCCCGCCGCCCCATTCCTGCGATTTTCGCCAATTCGTAACCCTGCAACCAGAAACCTTCTAACCAGAAACCCTCCAACCAGAAACCTTCCAACCTGTACAAACATGCACAAGAAATTTCTCCTGCTCATTTGCGTGGCCGCTTTGGGGCTGTTCGCATTCAAAGGTTTCGAAGACAACAAGTACTTCGACATCATCAAAAACCTCGAAATTTTCACCAACGCCTACAAGGAAATCAACCATGCATACGTGGATGAACTGGAACCGGGCAAACTGATGCGCACCGGTTTGGACGCTATGCTGGGAGACCTGGATCCGTTTACCAACTACATTTCCGAAACGGATATCGAAGGCTACCGCTACCTCTACGACGGGCGTTACAACGCCATTGGCGCCGAAGGCAAAAAAATGGGCGACTGGGTGGTTATCACTGAAATTCTGGAAGACAGCCCGGCACACAAGGCCGGCCTCAAGGTGGGTGATGCTGTCCTCAATGTGAGCGGCCAGAACGCCAAAGGCCGAAGTCCGGAAGACGTAATGGCGTTCCTGCGCGGCGTGCAAGGCACCAAAGTTGACCTCGTGGTGCGCCGTCCCGGAGAAACCAAAGACGTACGCATCACGCTGGAACGCGGCGATATTTTAACCCAAAATGTGCCCCATAGCGGCATTGTAGCCGACGGGATCGGGTATATCTACCTGACTACCTTTACCCAGGATGCCGGCGAAAACGTGGCAAACGCACTTAAAGACCTCAAATCGAAACACCCCGACCTCAAAGGCGTGATTTTCGACTTGCGCGACAACGGCGGCGGCCTGCTGCATGAGGCGGTCAACGTGTCCAATGTCTTCGTTCCGCGGGGCGAACTGATTACCAGTACCAAAGGCAAGGTGCCGGAATGGGATCGCAGTTACAAAACCTCCGCCCCGCCGGTAGATGAAAACATACCCGTCGTAGTGCTTATCAACAAAATGAGCGCCTCGGCCAGCGAAATCGTCTCCGGCTCGTTGCAAGACCTCGACCGCGCCGTGCTGCTCGGCCAGCGCAGCTACGGCAAAGGCCTCGTGCAAAACACCAAAGACGTGGGCTACAATGCCAAAATCAAACTCACCACGGCCAAATATTACATCCCCTCAGGGCGCTGCATCCAGTCTGCCCGCTACAAAAACGGCCAGCCGGTGGACATTCCCGACTCCGAACGCGCCGTGTTCAAAACCCGCAACGGACGCCGTGTACTCGACGGCGGCGGTGTGACACCCGATGTGCTGTTGCCGCACGATACCGCTACCGGCATTGTGTGGGCCTTGCACGATCAACACCTGATTTTTGACTATGCCACGGAATGGGCGCTAAAACACCCGGCCGGCATTGATTCCATCGAGGTATTCGAGTTTACGGACTGGGACGATTTCAACCGGTTTGTTCAAAGCAAAAACTTCGAATACGAAAGCG
>JAEUUV010000145.1 GCA_016787285.1 Saprospiraceae bacterium
TTGGTCGCCGGGCCGGCCACCGTGACGCTCAACTGACTCATGCCCGAAGCCGCCACGTTGTGTGAACTGGCGTCGGAAAGCACTACGGTGAACGGCGCTACGCCGGCAGTGATATTCAGGTTGATCATTGCCGAGGTGGTACCCGGGCACACCAGCAACGCACCGCTCAGCACAGCTACCGGCAAGGCGTTTTCCTGAATCGCCTGATCGTCGGTCCCCGTGCAGCCGTTGGCATCGGTGACGACCACGGTATACGTGTCGCCCGCACTGACTATGCGGGTTTGCATGTTGCCGGAAGGCATCCAGGCATAAGTGGTGTAGCCGCCGCCCGCGTCGAGCGTGGCCGTGCCGCCGGCGCAAATAATATTGTCGTTGGCCGTGCCTGAATTGTCGGTTTCGGTGATCGTGGGCGTTGGATTCGGGTTTACCACGATGGTGGCAGAGGCGGTGTTCTGGCAGCCGTTGCCGTCGGTCACGGTCACCGTGTACGTGCCGGCCACGGTAGCAATTATGGTCTGCGTATTGCCGGCAGGCGTCCAGGCATACATCGTAAACACACCCGCATCGAGTGTGGCCGAAGCGCCGGAACAAAGAATACCGTCGTGGTTGGTATTACCCGAAGTTTCCGTAATGGCAATAGCCGGCGTAGGCAATGGATGTACGGTGACGGTGGCCGAACCGGCGTTCGTGGCGCAACAATTGTTGGCGTCGTAAATGCTGGTGATCGTGTAAGCCGTCGTCATAGACGGGGATACGGTCAGGTTGGAACTGCCGGTGGCGTTTACGGTGTGGGTGCTGCCGTCGGAAAGGGTGACGGTAAACGGCGCCTGGCCGCCGGTAATATCCAAGGCAATCATCGCCGATTGGCCGGCACAGATCGCCGGCGTTCCGCTCAGGGTAGCGGTGTACGGCGTGCACCCCTGTCCCTGTACGGTGAAATTATACGGATCGTTGTCGCAGGTTCGGTTTTCGATGTTCACATTAGCCGTGAAGGTACCGAGTGCATTGGGGGTAAAGTTGATGGTAAACGTCGTGCTTTCGCCGGCAGCAAGTTCGAGGTCGGCAGGTTGCGAACCCACACTGAACACGGGCGAAGCCGGCGAAATGCTCACCGGGCTGGCTCCGTCAAGGCGAATGGTACCCGTGCCGTTGTTTTTAATCGAATAGGTAGCCGTAAGGGTTTGCCCCACATCGGTGCCACACACGAGGGTATTGTCATTGATCGCCGGGCTCATGTCGCCGTCTTCGATCACTACATTGTTGCCTAAGGCATCCGCATTCGGGAGCGCCGGCGCACACGCGGCGGCAGCAGTCAGGAAGGAAGTCGCATTGACCGAACCGCCGTTGGTATTGGTGTAGCCGTTGCCGGTACCGCCCAGGTTGGTTGGGCCGGTAGCCGTTCCCCAGTAGTTGGATTGCGCGTTCAGGGCGCCGAAAGAGGCGGGTAGTTGGTTGCGCAGCGCCGTAGTGTTGCAGTGCATGCTGTTGTTTTGGAACGTCATGCTCCGAATAGCGGCGTTATTCACAAAATCAAAGCCGAAGTTATTGTCGTACAAAACGTTGCACTGAATAGCCTCACTCGCCGTTCCGTTGATCTGAATGCCCGCGTCGCGGCCTTGTACAAATACTTTTTCAATGGTGTTGCCCATGCCGTTGGACAAGCGGAGGCCCACGCCCTGCCGGGTGGTACCGCTGCGCGACAGATCAAGTGTACTCACCGTGGCATTGCAGATGCCTGACAGGTGCAACGCATTGCCGGTGGTCAGGTTGCCGATGCCATTGGTAGCCCAGGCGCCGAGGTTAACGTTGGTGCCCGGGTAAGTGCCGTCCGAAATTTTCAAATTGGACATATTGACGAATTTCAAGCCGAAGGCCGCGCCCGTGCCGCCGAAGGTATTGCCGCTCATGCTGACGCCGCCGTACAGCGTGCCTTCGGCTACGTGTTCCATGCGAATAGCGGGTTCATCGTCCGCAGCGCCGGTCATCGAGAAGTTGTTGCCCGTGATGGTGTAGTCTGCGCCGTTGATGATGTACACGCCCATGCGGCGGTTTTTCAGGATGTTGTCTTTGATGCTAAAGTCATATTGGCTGGCATTGCTGTTCTGGAAACGGATGCCCGTACCTGTCTGGGAGCCAGTGAATTCGAGGTCGAGTTTTTCAACTGCCATGCCGGAGGTGTTGAGCATCGTGATCACGGCGGGATAATTACCGCCCGTGCCCGTTACTTCCTTGATGCCGCCGGCCGCCGCGATTTTGATGTGGGAATTGGGCACTGTGCCGTCGCTGATGCGGATGCCGCAGAGGTTGTCGAGGCGCAGGGCGCAGTTGGACACGACGCTGTTGACCGTGCCGAAGGTATTGGTGCTGGCGAGGATGCCCATCGGTACCGTACCATCTTGCTGCGTGATATTGTTGAAATACAAGGCCGGATCTTCGGAGCCGGCGCCACAACCGCGCAGGTCGTTGCCGGTCACGGTATAGTCTTTACCGTTCTGGGCAGAAATACCGGTACGGTGGCGGCTGATGTCGCAATCCTTGATGGTGATGGGGCCGTAGGCCGCGCCGTTGTCTATACGAATACCGGTGAAATCCTGCGCCGGAGTGGCGCCGACCGGGCGGGCAAGGTCCACATTGTCCACCGTGGCGTTGTTTACATTGACGAAATGGAGCACGTAGTAGGCGCTGTTGCCACCGGCATTGCCGCCCAAGTTGTTGAAGCCGCTGTTGTCTTCCAGTTTCACGTTGCCGCCGGTGCTTGCGTCGCCGATGCTCAGGTCGCGCATGTTTTCAAAACGAATTCCGCCGAACGACGACGTACCGCCGAAGGTGTTGCCGCTCATCAGAATGCCGCCGGTGAGGCTGCCCTGCTGGATGTTTTGCAGGTAAATGGCGGGCTGATCGTTCGTCGCGCCGCAGTTGAGCAAGGTATTGTTTTGGATGGTATAATCCCTGCCGCCCGTGCAGTAAATGGCGCGGCGGTGGCGGTTAAAATTGCAGTTTTTGATGGTGACGTTGCTGTTGGTGATGCTGTTGGACACCCAGATACCGCCCATGTCTTGCCCGCTGGCGCGGGATGCATCTACATTGTCCACCGTAATATCGCTAACGGTGCTGAGGAAAATGGCCGGGTGATCGCTGCTGTTGCCGTCGCCCTGCGTGATATTGTTCAGGCCACTGGTATCTTCTATGACGATGTTTGCGCCGCCTACGGACGCATCGCCGATGAGCAGATTTTTCATGTTGTCTATCCGAAGTCCCGTGCGCACGTTGGCGCCGCCGAAGGTGTTGCCGGCGGCGGCGACGCCATTGGCGGTGTTGATGCTGCCGGGCTGGATGTTGCTGAACCGCAGTGCCGGATAGTCGCGCTGATTGCCGCTGCCGGTCAGATTGTTGCCTGTCACGGTATGGTCGCGTCCGCCCTCGAAGTAGTAGCCGTGGTAGCGGTTGCTGCCTTTGCCGTTCAGCACACTGACATTGATGCCGTTGTTGACTTTCAAAGCATACGAGTTGCCTTGCCCGGCGGTCATTTTAGATAGGTCAATGCTGCTCATCTGCACGTTGCGTACGTTGTTCATGTACATGACGCCGCGCTGGCTCACATCGTCGCCGTACACATCGTTGAGGCCGCAGTTGTCTTCCAGTACGATATTGACACCCGGAGCAGCCGCATCAGCCATCACGAGGTCGCGCATATTGTCCATTCGAATGCCCGATTGGGAGGTTGCGCTGTTGGACGTGCCGCCGAAGGTGTTGCCGCTCAGGGAAACGCCGCCGGGCAAAGTCCCCGACTGGATGTTGGTGAGGTACAAAGCCGGGCGATCCTGGTAGAATCCGGAGTAACGCATGTCGTTGTTCGTCACGGTCACATCCTTGCCGCCGCTGACGTACAAACTCATATCGCGCTGCTGCATTTTGCAGTTCAGAATACTGAGGTTACGGTAGAGGGTGTTGCCACTGTTTTCCACCCAAATGCCTACGCCTGAACGGCCGGCTGCGCTGCGCGAAACGTCCACATTATTTACCGTGAGGTTGGAAACGGCATTGAGGTAAATGACCGCGTTGTCGCCGTCGGTGCTCATCGTGTTCGCACCGCTCGCGTCTTCGATGACGATATGCGCCCCCAGCACCGAAGCGTCGCCGATGAGCAGGCCGTCCATGCCGTCCACACGCAGGGCGGTTTTGGCTGTTTGAGAAATAAAACCGAAGAGGTTGCCGCCGGCCGTCACGCCCGCCGGGAGCGTGCCGGGGCGGATACCGCTCAGGTACAGGGCGGCTCGGGTGTTGTCGTTACCGGTGTTTTTCAGATCATTGTTCAGGATGGTGTAGTCTTTGCCGCCGATGCAGTAAATGCCCGAGTAACGGCCATTTATTTTACAGTTTTGGATGGTTACGTTGCTGTTGTTGGCAGAGTTACCCACCACCAAGCCCCAGCCCTGATAGCCAATGGTGGAAGTCAGGTCGAGTTTGTCTACCGTGGTGCTCGATACGTTGAGGAGGTAAACCGCATAATTGTCGCCCGAGCCTGCTGCTTTCATGCCACTGTTGTCTTCAATAGTAATGTGCGCCCCGGGCACCGTCTGGTTGCCGATCAGCAAGCCACTTGCGTTGTCGACGCGCAAGCCCGTTCGGGTGAGGCCGCCCGCATCGCCGAAGAGGTTGCCGTTGGCTAAAATACCGGTGGCCAAAGCGCCTGGCGTCACATTTTGGAACCAAAGGGAGGGACGGGAGGCATCGTTGCCGGTCTTTTGCAGGTCGTTGTTCTGGATGGTGTAATCCCTGCCGCCGGAGCAATAAATACCGGCATAGCGGTTGTTGATTTTGCAGTTTTTGATGGTCACACTCCCGTAACTCGCCGAGTTGCCCACTACGATGCCCCAGCCTTGGTAGCCGTAGGTGGTGGCGGTCAGGTCAAGATCATCCACCGTGGTGTTGGATACGTTGTTGAGATACAGGCAATAGTTGTCGCCCGTACCGGTGGAGGCCATGCCGCTCAGGTCTTCGATGGTGATGTGGGCGTTGGCCACCGAAGCGTCGCCAATGAGCAGGTTGTTCATGGTGTTGATGCGAATACCGAAGCGGCTGCGGTTGTTGCCTGTGGCGTCGCCGAAGAGGTTGCCGCTCATTTTGATTCCGCCGGGCACGTCACGTGAGGTCAGGCCACTGAGGTAAATAGCGGGGTTGTTACTATCACCGCCCGTTTGGCGCAGGTCGTTGTTTTGGATGGTGTGATCCCGACCGCCGCTGGAAAGGATACCCAGGTAACGGTTCTTAATCAGGTTGTTGAGGATAAAAACTTCATTGCAGCTGCTCAGGACAATCCCGTTCCCGTCGTAGTTGGCCAAGGGGCGCGAGATATCCAGGTACTTGATCGTCAGCCCGGTGACACTCAAAGCGTTAAAGGTGGTGAAATTGCCGTTTGAGTTTATCGTGATCAGCGGCGTGCCGGCAAAGCCCGGCTGGCTGCTGCCGTCAATGGTCAGCGGCTGGGTGATGTTGGGGAAAGCAGTGGTGTGGGTAATCGTCTGCGCCCCGCCACCGCCGATGTTGAATTCGATCACGTCGGCATCTGCGTTGGAGTTGGCGACGGTGATAGCTTCGCGGAGCGAGCAGTCAGCATCACATACACCGTCGTTGGTGTCGTCGGTTTTGGTGACCACCAACACGTTTTTACCCGTACCTTGAAGGGCTGCGGTGAAGGGATTGTTGTTCGGGTCGCTGTTGGCTATGGTGAGTGTGGTGCTGCGCAGACCCACAGCGCCGGGGGTAAACGTGATCGTAAACGTGGCCGAGCCGCCTGCCGGTACCGGGGAGGCTGGTGTAAGGGCGCCGGCGGAGAAATCGCCCGCATTGCCGCCGGCAAAGGAGATGGAGGTAACATTCAGTGCCACGCCGCCGGTGTTGTTGATCGTAAACGCCCGGGTGATGGGCGTGCCGGTTTTCACGGAGCCAAAATCGGTGTAGTTGGCCGTGCTGGGTGTCGTCGAGCCGTTGAGGACCAGGTTTTGGTTGCCTTTCAACTCCAGATAGGCCGCCAGGGTGGTGGGGCAATTTACGGGAGCTGCGGCAAGGAACGGTGTGGCGTCCACGTTTGCCGTCACGCCGTTGGGCGTACCCACCGGGGGCGCACCGCCGCCGAAGTAGTTGTTTTCGGCAGTGATGGAGGCAGTCGAATTGATGGCGTAGTTGGTGTTTCCGACAAAAGAGTTTTGCTCGCAAGCGAAACTCGTCACGCCGCTGGCGACCTCCAGCCCGTCCGTATTATCTGACAGATCACTGCATTTCACGCTGTGGCCGGAGCCGCTGGCGATATTGATCCCATCCACGCGGTTTTTTACGATCAGCGATTTCATTTCCACCAACGACGTACTACCGCCGTTGGTGGTGACCTGGATACCGACGCCGGTTTTGGTGGCCGTGGTAAAGGACAGATCCATGTTCTGGATTTTCATCCGGTTGATATTGGCTAAATACAGGGCGTAACCCGTGGCGTTGCCGAGGCCGTTGGCCGTCGTCACGCCCAGGTGGGTACCGCTCACCGTACCGTCGGAAATCAGCAGGTCGCTGGTGCTTTCCACCCGGATGCCCGTGTGGAAATTGGAGCCGCCGAAGGTGTTGTTGTTAATCACCAGGTTGCTGTTCACGGTCAGGAAACCGAGGTAGAGAGCCGGCTCGGTGGCATTGTTGCCCGAACCGGTGAGGGTGTTGTTTTGCACGTTAAAATCCCGACCACCGGCGAGGTAAATACCCGTGCGGCGGTTGCCCACCGCACAATTGGTTATGCTGAACGGATAGGCCGTATTGCCGTTGGCCACATAAATACCTCGGCCATACTGGGTTCCACCCGTGCGGGTCAGGTTCACGCTGTTGATGGAGGAGTTGGTCACGTTGCTGAAAAGCAATACGGTCTCGTTGCTGGTAGCATTATTTCCGACAGCCGTCAAACCCGAAGTACCGTTTTCGAAGGTGACGTTGCGGCCCATCACGGAGGCGTCGCCGATCACGATGTCTTCCAGGTTTTCAAAACGCACCGCCGTGTTGGCGTTCGTGCCGCCGAAGGTGTTGCCGCTGACGGAGAGGCCGCCGGGCAGCGCGCCCGGCGTAATGGTGCCGAGGTACAGTGCCGGTTCGCCGTCGTTTTGGCCGCTGCCGGTCAGGGTATTGCCCGTCACGGTGTAATCGCTGCCGCCGGAAATGTAAATGCCCGTGCGGCGGTTGCCCACGCTGTTGTTCGTCAGCGAGACGGTCTTGTTGCCGTTGCCGTTGTCCACCCGGATGCCGCCACCTAATTGGCTGCCGCCGGCGCGGGCAAGGTCCACGCTGTTCAGCGTCACATCGGCGATCTGGCGGAGATAAAGCACGAATTCGTTGCTGGTGGCATTGTTGCCCACGTTGGGCAAGCCGCTGGTGCCGTCCTCCAAAACGATGTCGTCGCTCACCGCGTCGCCGATGCTGAAGCCGCGCATGTCATCAATGCGCAAGGCGCCGTTGGCGTTGGTACCGCCGAAGGTGTTGCCGCTCATGGCAATACCGCCGTCGAGGGAGCCTTTTACGAGGCCGTTGAGCCAGACGGCGGGGCCGCCGTTGTTGATGTCGTTACTACTGTTTTGGCCGGTACCCGTCAGGTTGTTTCCCGTGATGGTATAGTCGCGGCCGCCACCGATGTAGATGCCGAGGCGGCGTTTGTTGATCGTGCAATTCTTGATGGTGACGGTACCCTGCGAAGCCCCGTTGCTGAGCCGGATGGCGTTGCCGTTTTGGTTGGTACCGGTATAGGAGAGGTCGAGGTTGTCTACCGTGGAGTTGCTGACATTGTTGAGGTTGAGCACCACGTACGAGCTGTTTAGGTCAAAACCCACTGCCGTGAGGCCGCTGCCGTCTTCGAGTTTGACGTTGCTGTTGATGTAGCCGTCGCTGATATAGAGGTCGCGCATGTTGTCGAAACGCACCCCGGCGCGGCTGGTGTTGGCGGTAATGGGCACGTTGCCGAAGGTGTTGCCGCTCACCAGCACGCCGCCTGTAAGCGTTCCGGCAGTGACGTTGCGGAAATCGAGGGCGCAGGCTTCGCCGTCCGAACCGCTGTTGGTGATGGTGTTGTTTTGCACGGTGTAGTCCTTGCCGCCGGAGCAATAGATACCGCGCTGACGGTTGTCGGCCTTACAATTTTTGATCGTTACGTTTTGGTTGTTGGCGCCGTTGGCGACATAGATCGCATAAGAACCGCCTTGCCCGGCAGTGGATTTGGAGCAATCCACGCCATCTACCGTCACGTTGTCCACACCACCGAGATAGAGTGGGCCGTGAAAATTATTGTAGGCGTCGCCCTGACACAGGTTCAGCCCGCAGGCGTCTTCCAGTATGATGTTGGCGCCTGCTACATTTTCGTCCCCGATAAGCAGGTTACGCATATTTTGGATCACCACGCCGCGTTTGAAATTGGGCGTTCCGAAGGTGTTGCCGCCGGCCAGGATACCGCCCGTGAGGCTGCCGGGGATGATGTTGCTCAGTTCCAATGCCGGACTGCCGTTGCCGCTGCCCACCAGGTTGTTGCCGGTGATGGTGTAGTCGCGCCCGTTGTCCACCCAAATGCCGCGCCCGCGGTTGCCCGCATTGCAGTTGATGATCGAGATATTGGAATTGGAAGCGGTGTTGGCTACGCGGATACCCCAGGAGTTGCCGGCCTGTCCGCCCGTCGCGTAGGAGCAGTCCACGCTGTTCAAGGTCACGTTGCCGACCTGGTTGAGGTAGAGTGAACCGCGGTTGTTCACATCGTTGCCGACGATCTGGTTGAGGCCGCTGTTGTCCTCGATTTTGATGTTGCCCCCCGTGGCGGCATCGCCGATGCTGAGGTCATTCATCTGTTGGATGTAGATACCGTTGTTGATTGCCGCTGCGCCGGTACCGAACAGGTTGGTATGGGCCAGAATACCGCCGGTCATGGTTCCCGACTGGATGTTGATGAGTTGCAGCGCATGGTGGCCGTGTTCGCCGCAGCCGCGCAGGTCGTTTCCGGTCACGGTATAGTCCTTGCCGCCCCGGATACGGATACCCATGCCGCGGTTGCGAAAATCGCAGTTTTTGATGGTAACGTTTCGGTGGGAGGTCGTTTGACCGGAATATTGAGAGGTTTCGTTTTGAACAAAGATGCCGAAGGAATTAGTGATGCCGCCGAGCGACCAGGACGCGTCCACATTGTCGACGGTGATGTTGCTCACGCGTTCGAGCAAGAGGGCGCCCCGGTAAGTGCCCTCGTTGCCCAGGATGGTGTTGAAGCCGCTGTTGTCTTCGATTTTAATGTGTACACCGGTGGCGGCATCGCCGATGACGAGGTTGCTCATGTCGGCGATGTAGAGGCCGCTGTGGCTTTCGTTCACACCGGTATTGCGGCCCCAGAGGTTGTTATGTACCAGCACGCCGCCCGGAATCATGCCTTCGGCGATGTTCAGGAGGTACATGGCATAGTTGTTTTCGTGGCCGCTGCCGCGCAGGTCGTTTCCGGTCACGGTGTAGTCTTTGCCGTCCTGGCAAACGATGCCGATATGGCGGTTTCGGACATCGCAGTTTTTAATCGTGATGGAGCCGTTGGAGCCGGTATTGTTGACGCGAATACCAAACGCGTTGGCTAAACCGCCCGGCGCCCAGGATGCGTCGATGTTGTCAATGGTGATATTGGAAACGTTTTCCAAAAACAAAGCCCCCCGGGAGCCCGATTCGTTGCCGAGCACCGTGTTCAAGCCGCTGTTATCTTCCAGTTTAATTTGAATGCCGGTGCTTGCGTCGCCAATGGTCAGGTTGTTGGTATTGCTGATGCGCAGGCCACCATAACTTTCCGCCACGCCGGTATTTCGTCCCCAGGTATTACCGCTCATCAGGATGCCGCCATTCACGTTGGCCTCGGTGATGTTGCTGAGGCTGACCGCGTAACTGCCTTCGTGGCCACTGCCGCGCAGGTCGTTGTTCTGAATGGTAATATCTTTTCCGTTGCCGGCACTGATGCCGCCGTAGCGGTTTTTGATGCTACAGTTTTTTACGGTAAACGTGCTGTTGGTGACCGCGTTGCTGAAAATGATGCCGTGCGAGTTTGATACGCCGCCGCCCAGCCAGGAGAGGTCTACGTTGTCTATCGTGATGTTGTTGCAGGTGTTGAACCACAACATAAACTGTCCGGCTGTGCCCATCGCGGTGAAGCCACTGGTGTCTTCGATGACGATATGGGCGCCACTCACCGAGGCGTCGCCGATGACGAGGTTGTTCATGTTGTCAAACCGGAAGCCCATGTTGGCGTTGCCGCCGAATTTGTTGCCGCTCATGGCGATGCCGCCGGCGATGCTCCCGGGTGTGATGTTGCCGAGGTAAACACACGGCTCGCCTGTGTTTTCGCCGGAAGCAAGCAGGTTGTTGTTCTGCACCGTGTGATCTTGCCCGCCGTTGAGGGAAATGCCCGTGCGGCGGTTGCGGATAAAGTTGCCCAGAATAAACGTCTGGTTACAGTTCGAAAATCCGATACCGGCGCCCTGCCTCGGGCTGCTGTACGACAGGTCGAGGCCTTTGATCGTGATGCCCGTTACGTTGGTGGCGGAAAAAATGGTGCCGGTGAACGCGGTGCCGACCTTGACGTAGGTGGACTGCGTACCACTCATGAAACCCGGCTGGGTGCTGCCGTCTATGACCGTCGGGCCGGTGAGGGTCAGGGTGGAGCCAATGGCGATGCTGAATGGCCCGGTGCCGGTGATATTGAACACAATGTCGTCGGCCCCGGCGTTGGCGTTGGCCTGATTCACGGCGTAGCGCAGCGAGCCGGGGTTGTTATCGTCCAGGGTGTTGGTGACGGTGTAAGTATTGGAAAAAGCCGGAGAGTTAACCAGCAGCATTGCTACCAGAGCGGCAGACAGGCGTATAGACTTTGTCATAAGACGATTTTGTTTTGATTGAGTGATGGATTAAAACAAAAATGCCGGACTAATGCGTCAGCCGGACGGTAACCGGTAACTCATATTGATTTGCTCCAGACGTTTGTCCAGTTCCCGGTTCCGGAAATCGAAATAAGCGTTGATGCCCAACCCCAAAACGGTGAGGAGCAATACCCAGAACAGCCAGTACCGTGTGGTGCTGAACATGGCCGGAGGGGTGGGGTGTTGAATCGGCGCCAGGCGCGAAAACTTGACGGATGTAGCCATTGCTTCAAGAATTTGAAGCGGCAAAGGAGCAAAAAGCCGGTGAAATAGTGTTGGTGCCGGGCGTTACAAAAGCGTTACAATTGCTTCTTGCGCAAGCGGAAACGGGTCTGTCGGATGGTACCGTCGGAAACACCGAGCATGCGGGCCATTTCCTGCGTATTGAGTTGCAGTTTTTCCATCACTAAATAGCGCAGTTCTGCCTGTGTCAAATCCGCGTACAGCGTCTTTTGTTCCTCCATAAAATTCGGGTAAACTTTTTCGAACAAGGCCCGAAACTGCACCCAATCCTGCTCGGTAAGAATGGTGCTTTGCAGTAGTTCTTGTAAGTACCGGCTGCGCTCGCCCGGGTTCGGGACATCGCCGTTTTCTTGTGCTCGGACTGTTCCCTGAGCAGTTTTTTCGAGTACCTCCTGGAGGTAGGCTTCCAGTTTGGCTACAGCCAGCCCGCGTTTGATTTGCAGGCGGCGATAATTCCAGTACGCAGTAAAGGCCAAGCCCAGCAAACCAAGCAGCGCTGCGTAAAGCAATCTGGTCTGGACAAGTTTCTCGTGTTCGATCAGTCTGATTTTTTCCGCATACTTCTTCGACTCTACCCGCTGTTTGATTTTATCCAGTTTTCGGGAGTCGGTTTGGCGCGCAAGGCTGTCCTGCAACGGTTTGGCGAGCCGGGTATACCGCATCGAAGCCGCATAGTCCCCTCGTATTTCGGCTATTTGCGCATGCGCCTCCCACAGTTTTATCTGCTTGAAATAGTTGTACTCCTTGTACCCTATTTTAGCCCAGATACTGTCTGCCCGCCGCAGGAGGACTTCTGCATCGGCAATTTTTTTCAACTCCAGTTTGATGGAAATGAGCGGCATCAACGCATTGTATTCGCCCTCCAGATAGGGCTCCTGCACGCTGCCGTTTTGGACAGCCGTCATTAAAGCATAGCCCTGATCGGCGAATTTTTCGCCTTCGGCAAATTTCCGTTGCAAGATCAGCATGGAGGCGACGTCAATTGTGGCCAGGCACTTCCAAAAACGGCAGAATTCCGCAGATTCGGAGTTGGATAACCGGATTGAATCGGTTATCCGGAGAATTTTTTGCGCGTATTCAATACCTCGGGTGTAGTCTTTCTGCTGTTGGTAAATCGCCTGAATATGGTTCAGGGTCAATACCAGCGTATGGTATCGTGTTTTTCCGGAGGTCATGTAATGTTCGCCTACCAGCAAAAACTGAAGTGCATTGTCGTAGTCTTCCAGGTGGAACATGAACTCCCCTGAATGGTACATGAGGTCGGAAATGTCGTAGTCCTGAAACCGTTCGAAACCCAATTCCTGCATTTGGGAAAATTCGTTCAGCAAATGCGCGTAGAGTGGTTCCAACGTGATTTTTTTTTCATTAAATCGCTCGAACTGCGCATAGTGCCGAGCCACGATAACCTCGACCGGCCAGTCTTCGCCCATGGCTTTTTTCTCCAGATCGGCTAATAAGGAAAAAGTTTGTTCCTGGCTGAAGTTTAGGGTACGCCTGTTTTTAAAGCGCAAAAAATCAAGCACCCAGCCGGACTTGAGGTCGTTTTTTTCTTTCGCAGCGGCAATAAATTGTCGGTAGCAGGAGATGAACGCAACCGAATCAAGATTTCGCAGATTCGATTGCAACAATACACGCGGGCGCTCGACAGGCGCCGTCATGCGCCAGATTTGTACGTCCATATCCGATTGTCCGATACCAGACAACGGGCAAAGGAAGACAAGGCAGAAATGAAAGATGTACCGTTTCAGGGTGTGCTGAAATTGAGTAGCAAAACTACACAAGCCTGGAATACTGCCGGGACTGAAAATTCCGGCAAAGGATTTTTCCACACCTTTGCCTACCTTGCCGCCGCACAAAAAACGCGATTTTATGGTTACTCCATCCGGCACCGGAATCATTATCGGGCGTTTTCAGGTTTTTGAACTCAACCCCATGCACGAACGGCTCATTCAGTCGGTACGGCAAAAACACCGGAACGTACTCGTATTTCTGGGTTCAAACCCGGCGCCTAGCGACCGAAACCCGCTCGACTGGGAGTTTCGCGGCCAAATGTTCTACGAAAAATACGGCGACGAAATACCTGCTCTGGAAATGCCCGATCTGCCGGACGACCGCATCTGGAGCCAGGAACTGGATCGGCGCATCATGGCCCTGCGCCCCGAGGGAGCGGTCACGCTGTACGGCAGCCACGACGATTTTGTGGAGCGTTATTCCGGCCGGTTTCCTGCAGAGGCACTGGATGCCATCGTGGCGGATTTTCCCGAAGACCCTGTTCCTGTTGAAACTGAAAACTTGCGCGACTTTCGGGCGGGGGCGCTATATGCATCTTTTTCCAGATTCCCAACCGTGTACCCGACCGTAGACGTGGCTGTTTTCCGAAACAATTACCGCGAACTCTTGCTCGCTCGAAAGGAAAACGAAACCAAATTCAGGCTCCCGGGTGGTTTTGCCGACCCGGAAGATGACAGTTATGAAATGGCTGCCATTCGCGAACTCGGCGAAGAGTGCGGCGACATTGAAATAGATGCGCTGACTTACCTCGGCTCTTGCCGCATTGACGACTGGCGCTACCGGGGCTCGTCCGATTCGGTGATCACCCACCTGTATGCCTGTATCCTGTCGGACGGCGAACCAAGCCCCGACGACGATATTGCCGAATTGCGCTGGTTCGACATGGACAAGTTACAAGGCAGCCATTTCGTACCCGAACACCAACC
>JAEUUV010000318.1 GCA_016787285.1 Saprospiraceae bacterium
ACGTCTGTGCCTTAGGTCTGTGTAATGTCTGTGCGAAATTTATCGAGTTTGGCTGCGTAGAGTATGTCTCACAGACGCTACACAGACCTAAGGCACAGACGTTACGCAGAATTTGTCAATTAAATATGTCCGGTTACTTACTTCGTGAAGATCATTGCATGCAACCCGACATCTCGGCATATTACGATCGAATAGCCCATCTGTACGACACCGACCGCTTTGGCAATACCTACGGCCAATTTATTGATGCCCAGGAACGCGCTATTTTGTCGCAGCTGCTCCGCCAAACCCTTGGCCAAAGGGTGCTGGATGTGGGCTGCGGCACCGGTCGTTTTCTGAATTACGCCACACACGGCCTTGATGCAAGCGCGGCCATGCTGGCGGTAGCACGCCAAAAACAGCCCGAAAAACACCTCACACAAGGCGATTTTTTTGCGCAACCTTATGAAAATGAATACTTCGAAGCCGCCATATCCATGCATGTCGTCATGCATATAGCATCAACCGATCTGGACAAATTACTGGCAGAAGCACACCGAATTTTGAAGCCGGGAGGACAATTCATTTTTGATTTCCCTTCAAAGCCACGTCGCACATTACTGGGCTATAAAAGCAAAAATTGGCACGGCGCCAACGCTTATGCACTCCCGGAAGTGCAGGCATTGGCAAATGCCAAGTGGCAAATCCACGTTGCCCAAGGCATCCTGTTTTTGCCCATTCATCGTTTCCCACCGTTTGTGCGGCCTTTCTTGCGTTCGTTCGACACCTGGCTTTGCCGCTCTTTTTTGAAAAAATACGCCTCCTACATCGTTGTTTCATTGGTAAAAAGATGAAATACAAAGCACTTGTTCCAAAACCTTTAAAATTATTATTTCGACTTTCGCAACGGAAAGTACACGACTACCGTAGCGGCTACATCCGGCAATTTGCCCTTAACCAGTCTGGCGCGATGCCTGTATTTGAGTGTCGTGTCAGGATACAACAACCCATTTTACCGGGCGCTTTTTTTGAAAACAAGGTATTCAATATGCAAAAAGCCGGAAAAAAGATCAATCAGGTCCTGATCATGCCCGGCGAAATATTCTCATTTTGGGAGGCGGTGGGGTGCCCGGGGCCTTGGCAAGGCTACCGCAAAGGCCGAAATCTGGTGGCGGAAAAAATACAGGGTGCGTATGGTGGCGGCTTGTGTCAGGTGTCCGGCATACTCTACTACCTGGCGCTCGGCACAGGCCTGGAAATATTGGAACGACACAACCATTCTGTGGATATATATAGTGAAAACGAGCGTTTTGCGCCACTTGGTTCTGATGCTACTGTGGTTTACGGGTACAAGGATTTGCGGTTTCGCAATACTACCGGACAACCCTTGTATTTCGACCTTGACTCAACGGCAAGCCAGGTCAATGCGTGCTTACACAGCCCCTTGCCGTTGGCCTTCCATAATCCCGAATTTGTGCGCCGTGATGAAAACGACCAACGCATTGTGCAGACCGAAATCAAGGGCAATCTTTTGGCTGTTTCGAGGTATCGGATACCCGTTGACCAACAAAAATGAACACCATGCACCCACCCACCCTCACCACTACCCCACCCCGCCGCCTTGTCGGTATCCGCATCCAAACCACGCTCGCCGAAAACCGTGCAGCCGAACTGTGGCGCCGTTTCCGCCCGCGGGTAGCCGAAATTCACAACCGGCTTGGCGCCGACTTCTTCGATGTCAAACGCTACGGCCCGGAAATGACCAACGGGCAATTTTCGCCCACCACCGTTTTTGAAAAATGGGCTGCCGTGGAGGTGGAAGGCCATGCCGATATCCCGGAGGGTATGCAACCCCTCGAACTACCCGGCGGACTTTATGCCGTGTTCGTCCACCACGGCCCGGCAACGGCGTTCGCCCGAACGTACCAGTACATTTTCGGCACCTGGCTGCCCACTTCCGGTTACCGGCTGGACGAGCGCCCACACTTCGACGTCATGGGGCCACGCTATCGCCCCGATGACCCGGAAGCCACCGAGGAAATCTGGGTTCCGGTCATCCCGATCTGATCAAAAAAATAATCGAACGACGATGTTTTTCGCCATTCTCCGATTTGAATTTAAATACTGGTTGAAACACATCGCGTTCTATGTGTACGCCGCGCTGTTTTTCCTTTTTGCCCTGCTCACCATGGCCGGCGCCGCCGGAATGTTCGGCGAAGGCTCGTCGGGCCTGGAGGTAGCCAATTCCCCGTTTCATATCTTCACATTTGCCCTGTTTGTCGGCAAATTGCTCCTGCTGCTGGTACCGGCCATTGTGGGCGAAACCATTTTCCGCGACTACAAAAGCAACATCCACAGCATCCTCTACGCCTACCCGATCACAAAACGCGCGTACCTGCCCGCCAAATTCCTGGGCGGCACGGGCATCGTGCTGCTGATTGGCGGAGCCATGCTGCTGGGTTTGCTGCTCGGGGCCTGCCTGCCCGGCGCCGATGCCGCCAAAACAATTCCGCCCGACCCCGGCGTGTATGTGCAGGTATTTTTGTTGTACCTCGTTCCCAATGTGCTGGTTGTCGGCGCCCTCGTGTTCGCCCTGGTAGCCATTGGCCGGAATATTTACGCAGGCTTTATGTCGGTACTGATCCTGCTGCTGCTACGGGAAGCAGTGATCCGGCTGACGGGCGGGCCCGACCCCGGACTCGCATCGCTGCTGGTTGATCCGTTCGGCGAAACCCCAACCCATCAGGTCACCCGCCACTGGTCGGCTGCCGACAGGAACACGCTGCCCATTCCGCTCGATCCGGCGCTTGTGTTCAACCGGCTGGTTTGGCTGGCTTGTGCGGCTGCCGTTTGTGGGTACCTGTATCGCCGGTTTTCTTTCGAGCAACACAACCCGGCGGCGCACGCACCGCCCGGTCGCAATCAAACACCGGAGCAGCACCCGGTCAGGCAGCAGTACGTCCCGAACCCGCCGCCCAAAATCACGCCCGATTTTTCAGCCGGTCCACAGATACGCGCCTTGTGGCGACTTGCCTGGTCGGACTTCCGGTTTGTCCGCTCCAGCGGCGCATTCGGGAGCATCCTGGCGGCAGGTGCACTTTTTATTGCCGTGCTCCTGCTGAACACCAATGCCCAATCGGGTACCCGGCTCCTGCCGGCCTCCTGGGTGGTGCTGGGGCTGCCGATGATTTTTTTCTCCCTGCTCGTACAGGGCCTGACGTTTTTGTATGCAGGTGTACTGGTACACCGCGCCCGCGCAGCCCGCTTCCACGCGATCGCCGACGCCACCCCCATGCCCGACCGGGTGCTTTTCGGGTCCAAATTCCTCGCACTGGTGTTCATGCAAATCCTGCTCCTGATGTTGGTCCTCGCAGTCGGCCTCGCGGTGCAGGTGTACGAGGGGTATTTCGATTTTGGAATCGGCCATTATCTGTTCGACCTGTTTGTGGTGCACCTGCCGGGTTTTGTGGTCTGGGCTTTGGCCGCCCTGCTGGTGCAAACGCTGTTTACCAACCCCTACCTCGGTCTGTTTGTGCTCGTGCTCGGCGTACTGGGACTCGAAAACCTGCCGGCGCTGGGCATCAAATCCGCTGTTCTCCAGTTTAACCAATCGCCGGAACCCGACTTTTTCCTGCGCTATTCCGACATGAACGGGCACAACCACGGACTGCGGGCACACCTGCTGTACCAGGCGTACTGGCTTGTCTGGGCGGTTTTGCTGGGCGGCGCAGGGCTGTTGTTCTGGCCACGCGGCATTGCCCGCTCCTTTCCCGAGCGGCTGTGCCTGGCCCGGGCCAGGGCGACCGGGCGCACGGCCCGCCTGCTGGCTGTCGGCTGCCTGAGCGCCGGGCTATTCGGTTTTTGGCTGTACCGGGAGGCGCAACAACCGCTCAACCGGGCACCCGGCGACGAGACCGCGCTGCTGGACCGGTACGAAAAGACGTTTGGAAAATACCGGGACTGCCCCCAACCCCGCATCGTGTCGGTGTCGCTGCGGCTCGACCTGTACCCCGAAGACCGGTCGTTTCGCGCAAGCGGGCACTATATGCTGGTCAACAAAACCGGCCGGCCCTTAGATACCCTGCTGTTGCGTACCGGTTTTGACGAAATCACCGCGCTAGATATTCCGGCAGGGGCAAGCCCCATCGAGGCGGATTCCCTCCTGAACTGTGTGGTGTTCAAACTTGAAAAACCTCTTGGTGGCGGCGACAGCCTGCTGCTGAACTTCCGCATCCGAAACCGGACGAACACCCTATTTGCCCGGAATTCCAATGTGCTGGCCAACGGCGCCCACCTGAAAAGCGACCTGCTGCCCATGCTCGGTTTCGATTCCGGCGGAGCCGGCGACCGCTCCGGGACGCGCCTCCGCCACTATCAGCGCGCCGATTCCGACCGGGTAGCGCTGGAGATTATCGTCGGCACCGAGCCGGCGCAAACCGCCATTGCCCCGGGGTACCTGCTGCGGGAGTGGCGCGCACAGGACCGGCGTTTTTTTCACTACAAAACCGACCACGACATCAAGTTGGTGTTCAGCGTGCTGTCGGGCCGGTATGATGTGTTTCAGGAAAATTACCGCGGTGTGGACCTGCGCATTTACCACCACCCGGCCCATACGCACAACCTGCCGCAGATGCTTGCCGGCCTGAAAGCCGCGCTGGATTACCACACCGAATATTTCGGACCTTACCAGCACCGGCAGGTGCAAATCATCGAATTCCCGCGCTCGGAAGGGACGTATGCCACCACGGCGGCCAATGGTATCCCGATCTCGGAAGTGCGGTTCCTGAACGACGGCAGGAGCGCCTCCACCGGCGGCATTGACCTCGCGTTTTATGTGGCGGCGCACGAACTTGCGCACCAGTGGTGGGGCAACCAGCTCATTCCGGCCGATGCGCCGGGCGCCGCCATGCTCACGGAAAGCATTGCCGAGTACGCTACCGCCCGGGTGTACGAAAAACACTACGGCAAGGAAAGCGCCCGGCGATTCCTCAACATCCAGCGGGAGCGCTACCGCGTCGGGCGCGCCGACGAAACCGGGGAGGAGATGCCGCTGGTGCGCGTCGGGCCGAAGCAGTCGTACATTGCCTACGGCAAAGGCGCACTGGCTTTTTACCGTCTGAGCGAACATGTCGGCGAAGTCACCCTGAACGCCGCGCTGCGGCAGTTTCTGGAAGAAAACCGGTTTCAAGGACCACCCTACCCTACCGCACCCGATTTGATCGAACACCTGAAACGCGCCGCGCCGGATTCCGTCCGGCACCTCGTGCGGGATTGGTTCGAAACCGTCGGGGCGGTAGATGCGGAGAAATAGCCAATGCAGTTATGACGGCAGGCGGCAAGTGGTACTACATGACAAATTGGACAACTACATGCTCCCGGACATAATTAGTTATTCATTTTGTATAGTGCGTTCCTGATTTCAAGTCCTGCACTGACGTCCCCCTAAAAATCGCACCCATTTAAAAGTAGAGAATTTCGACAAGTTGCTTAACTTTAAAACAAATATCAAAAGCGATGAAGAAGTCGAAATTTACAGAAGCCCAAATCATTTTTGCATTACGCCAGGCCGAACAGGGGACGGTGGTTTCAGAGGTGTGTCAAAAGGGCCAGAATGCGCGAGACGTCGCAATTTTTTCACCGCAGAGACGCGGAGGAATATTCTCTGCGTCTCCGCGGTGAATTTGAATCACATTTGGGGCAAAAATCCCTTGTTACCCTTTTGACACAACCTCTTAAAAGCGGGTTATCTCAAAACCGCTCCAACACCAGATCCAGCCACGTTATCTCGCCCGTTTTCACCACGACGTCTGGCACGGTGAGGGCTTTGTAGCCCACTTTTCCCACCTGCAAGGTGTATGATCCGGGCTGTGCGGCGCCGGTTTTGAACACACCGTCGGCGCGGGTGATATCGCTGTTCGGGGTGTTCAGCACCATGATCCGCACCTTGGGCAGCGGCTGACCGGTAGCGGCATCGGTCACGCGACCTTCGAGGTAAGCAGCCCGCTGATAGGTGGGCTGGTACACAAACAGTCCCTCGTTTTTGGCCGTGGCGAATACAATGCCGGAAGGCAGGTACGGATCGGCGTCCCAAACGAGTGAATTTCCGAGGCCGGCGTGTGCGATTTCGATGAGGTTGTCGGGGCGATGGCCGTCTACGATGGTGAGTTGGCCGCCGTAGGAGGGATTGATGAGAAAATCGTTCAGCACCCGCACGTTATGCACCTCGAACGTGGGCCGTTTGCTGGGGTAATACACGTCAAGTTGGGTGATATTGCTCAGGTCGGAAATGTCGAACGCGCCGAGCGGCGTGTTGGGTTTTTCGTCGGTGGTGAACAGGTAGCGCCCGTCGTCCGACAGCCAGGCGTTGTGGTTGAAACGCCCGGGGGTTGGCTGGGTGGCCAACAACACAGGATTGGTTTTGTCCGACACATCGAACGCACTGAACCGGCCGGCGTAGATTTCGCTGGCCCAGAGCGTATCGCCCCGGATGTAGCCGTCGTGTACATATTCCTTGTTGGTAATGCTCCGCACAGCGGGATTCCAGGGATCCGCAAGGTCACAAATGACCGTACCCCACTGCGTGCCCCCGAAAATGTACAGGTGTCCGTCGGCACAGGCCAGCGCGTGGCTGCGGCGGATGAGCGTGTCCGTACCCGGGCCGTACCACGTTTTCCAGGCCACGGTATCGGGCAGGCTGCGCAAGTCCACGATGGTAATGCCGCTGTTGTTTGCCTCCGTGCTGACGTATGCGAATCCGGCCCAGGTTTTCACCTCGCGCCAGTTGTTGGTGATGCCCGGCACGGCAAAGCGCTCTACGGGCTGCGCCGGATTGGTCAGATCCACAATGCTCAGGCCCTTGCTTGTGCCGACGAGGGCATATTCGGTACCGAGGCTGTCCACATGGTGCCAGCAGCCGGCGAGCGAAAGCCCGGCATACGGCAAGTGGCCGATTTGCTGGAGTTGGGCTGTCAACAACATGGGTAACAGGAGCAATACAGCAAACAACAGGAGGTTTCTACTTTTCATACAGCGGCAGTTTCACGGTAAACGTGGTTCCTTTGTCTATTTCGGAGCGTTTGACAAAAATTTTGCCCTTGTGGTACTGCTCCACGATGCGTTTGGACAGCGACAGGCCCAGCCCCCATCCTCGGGTTTTGGTGGAATAGCCGGGTTTGAAGACGGTGTTGAATTTGCGGGCAGGGATGCCTTTGCCGGTGTCGGTCACATCGAAGCAGACGAAACCGGGTTCCACGTATACGTTTACGGTGATGCCCCCGATGCCCCCTTCCATGGCGTCAATGGCGTTGCGTAGCAGGTTTTCCACCACCCAGTCGAACAGCGGCGCATTGATGCCCACGCGCAGCGGGTCGTGTTGGGCCGGGTCGGGAAAATCGAAGGTAACGCGGCGCGGCGAGCGGCGCTGCATGTAGTCGCGGCAGGCCTCCAACTGGTCGTAGATGTTGACCGGTGTCAGTTCGGGTTGTGCTCCGATTTTGGAAAAACGGTCGGCTACGAGTTCGAGACGGGTGACATCGTTGCGCAGTTCGTCCAGCATTTCCTGGTTCACGGGGTCTTCTTCGTTCACGGCTTTAAGTGCCTCCACCCACCCGAGAATAGCCGTGATGGGTGTGCCGAGTTGGTGCGCCGTTTCCTTGGCCATACCCAGCCACACCTGATTTTCCTCCGCACGCCGGGCAGCGCTGAAGCCCATGTACCCGAACGCAATGAACACGGCGATGAGGAACAATTGCACGTACGGGTACCATTGCAGCAGCGCCAGCAGGTTGGAGTGCCCGTAAATCAGGATTTTGTTGATGTCCGGCGGAATATTGATCAAAATGGTGTCGGCGCCCTCGGCGATCATGCGCTCCAACGCAGCGCGCACGTCCTCCATCGCCAGCGAATCGTGGTTACGGTCGTCAATATTCCGGTACAATTCGATATTGAAAGCCTCGTCAAGCACCACCACCGGAATCGTGGTATTTTCTTCAATGATCCGGCCGGGTAAGGTGAAATCGCAGTTCAGATCCACATCCGTACGCCCGATCTGACGCATGGCTTCGGCAAACTGCTGTGCCTGCTGCTGTTCGCGCTCGATCAAACGATGGGCGAGGTACCGGGTGTAGTACAGGGAAATGGCGACAATACCGACACCTGCGGCAGCCAGATACCACTTCCACTTCGATTTTCGCGCGTAGATATTCATGCTCTGTTTCGTCGAGCAAAAATGAGAAGAATATGCGGTAGGTTTGAGGGTGCAAACCTGCAAAAGTGGGATAAGGCATTTTTTTCAGTAAACCAGATTGCGAAGCCGCCGACAAATTCCTTTTATTTTCAAGTATTCTTTTGGCGTAAACAAATCTTTGTTGAACAAAAACCCGCATCAATCTGTTTGAGCGCTCAACAAAACACAAACCTTCTCGCGTGAAAAAAGTCGTTGTTATCGGTTCCGGATTCGCCGGCCTGTCGGCAGCATGCAACCTTGCAGCCGACGGATTCGATGTAACTGTTCTGGAAAAAAACACCACCCCGGGTGGCCGGGCGCGGCAATACAGCGAGCAGGGATTCGTGTTCGACATGGGCCCCTCGTGGTACTGGATGCCGGATGTGTTCGAGCAGTTTTTTGCGCGTTTCGGCAAAAAAGCCGCCGACTACTACCACCTGGTGCGGCTCGATCCGTCGTACACCGTACACTTTGGCCCGGGCGACCGCATGGATGTGCCCGCCGGTATGCCCGAACTGGAAGCGATGTTTGAGCGCTACGAACCAGGCAGCACAGCCAACTTGCGCAAATTCCTCGCCGAAGCCGAGTACAAATACCGGGTGGGCATGAACGAGTTTGTGCAAAAGCCCAGCCACAGCATTCTGGAATTTGCCGACATGCGCATTGCTGCCAGCCTGTTCCGCCTGCAAATGTTCACGTCCATGTCGAGGCATGTGCGACAGTTGTTTAAAAATGAAAAACTGATCAAACTGCTGGAGTTTCCGGTGCTGTTCCTCGGCGCTACGCCGGAAAACACCCCGGCCCTGTACAGCCTGATGAACTACGCCGACATGGCACTCGGCACCTGGTACCCCATGGGCGGCATGTACAAAATCGTGGAAGGTATGGTGTCGCTTGCTACAGAACTGGGCGTAAAAATCGAACTCGATCAGGAAGTGCGACACATCGTGGCGCCAAACGGTTCGGCGCGTTCGGTACGCACGCAGGACGGGCGCGAATACCCCGCCGATGTGGTTGTAGGCGCCGCCGATTACCACCATATTGACTCCAAACTGCTCAACCCCGGCAAGCGCAACTATTCCGACCGCTACTGGGAAACCCGCACAATGGCACCCTCCAGCCTGTTGTTTTATGTAGGCGTGAACAAACGCCTCCACGGACTACACCACCACAATCTCTTTTTCGACGAGGACTTCGGGCGCCACGCCCGCGAGATTTACGACACCCCGAAATGGCCTGAAAAGCCGCTTTTTTACGTCAGCGCCCCCTCCCAGACCGACCCCTCTGTGGCCCCCGACGGCTGCGAAAACCTGTTCATCCTCATCCCCGTAGCACCGGGCCTGCAGGATACGCCTGAAATTCGGGAACACTACTACAACCTGGTGATGGGCCGCCTGGAAAAACTGACCGGACAACAAATCGAACCCTCGGTGGTGTACCGCCGCTCGTTCGCCCACGCCGATTTCGTATCCGACTATCACGCGTTCAAAGGCAACGCCTACGGTCTGGCCAACACACTCTTGCAAACAGCCTTCCTGAAACCCAAACTGCGAAACAAACACATCAAAAACCTCTTTTACACCGGCCAATTGACCGTGCCCGGACCCGGCGTGCCGCCGTCCATCATCAGCGGACAGGTGGTCGCGAGAGAGGTTAAAAAGGTTTCTGGTTGGAAGGTTTCTGGTTGAAACCTTCCAACCAGAAACCCTGATAACCAGAAACCTTCCAACCCAGGACATGAATCACTTCGACCTGTTCAACAACACTTGCTCCGAATGCAGCCGCCTGATTACGCGGCGGTATTCAACCTCTTTTTCTCTTGGTATCCGTTTGTTCGACAGGCGGTTTCGCGGGCCGATTTACGGAATTTACGGGTTCGTACGCTTTGCCGACGAAATCGTGGACACCTTTCATCAGCACGATAAAGAGGCGCTGCTCCGGCGTTTTCGGGAAGATACCTGGCGTGCCATTGACGAGGGTATCAGCCTGAACCCGGTGTTGCAGGCATTTCAGGATGTCGTGCACCGCTATGGCATCGAGCGTGAACTGATTGACGCTTTTTTGGACAGCATGGAGATGGATTTGTCCAAAAACACCTATGACGCGCGCGGCTATGAGCAGTACATCTACGGCTCGGCGGAAGTGGTCGGGCTGATGTGCCTGCGGGTATTTTGCGAGGGCGATGATGCCTGCTACCAGTCGCTCAAAGCCCCGGCCTGCCGGCTTGGCGCGGCGTTTCAAAAAATAAATTTCCTGCGCGACATCCGCAGCGACTACGACGAGCGCGGGCGGGTATATTTCCCCGGTGTGGACTTCCGGCACTTCGACAATGCCGCCAAACGGCAAATCGAAGCCGACATTCAGGCCGATTTCGACGCCGCGCTGGAGGGTATCCGGCGGCTGCCCGACGGTTCACGGCTGGGTGTGTATCTGGCATACAAATACTACACGCAGTTGTTTGCCAAGATCAAACACGCGCCCGCACAGCGAATCGCCGAGGAGCGTTTCCGGGTGTCGGACAAACGGAAGGTGTACCTGCTTTTCAGTTCGGCGGTACGCCACGGATTGAATTTTTTGTGAATCTTTGCGTTCCATCGGGCAACATGAACAACACCTCCCGGCCCGATGCGAGACGAGACGACATGAAACAATCCGATGAACTTGAAGCCGCCATGCGGCAGATGCTGGCACAAAATGCCGCCGCCGCCGAGGCCGTGGTGGCAGGCGCCCGTGCGGAACGGGAGGTAGCCGGCGCCGAGCGTACTACTGCCCGACAGGAACTCCTCGACACGCAAAAAAACAGCGCGTCCATTTACGCGACCTTTTTGGAAGAGCACCGTGTGCTCGTCAGGAACGATGTGTGGAAAAAATGCGCCCAGACCTTCGCCGAAAACCTGCTGAAACGCGGCGTCTCCGTGGAGGAAACAGCAGAACTCCTGGAAGTGGAAGAGGGCCTGGTAGCCGACATCGCCCGGATGGTCGGCTATTACATCATCCGGTTCGACAAGCCTAAGACTACCGTGTATGCCTGGGCACAATTCCAGGACGAGGGTCGAGGGGGCTACCTCACGCTGCACTGGGGCCGGACGGTTTCCCGTTTTTGGTACGAGATTGCTGCCTCTCCAGCAAAAACATTGCTCGAAATACCGGTTGCCGAACTGTGGGAGTCCCAAACGAACATTCCTCTGGTTCACCGAAAACGTGTGTTGGAATTTCTCGGCGAGCAGCTCCTGCTCCGACACGGCCGTGGCTTTAGTTACCGGATTGAACCCGATTCCGTGGTGATTTATTAAAAAACAAGCGCATGGACAGCCATACTCCCATCAATTACGAGTCATACGTACAAAACCTCTCGCAGACCATGGCCGATGCCGTGGCCGCTGCCGAGGCACTTGCCCGCGAAGCCACTGCCGACCGCGAGGTCGCCCATGCCGACCAGAGCGCCATGCGCGAGTTTATCAATGAACTGGAGCACAAGGCACTTTATGAGGCCGAGGGTGAGCGAGCCGCCGTCCGCAAAGTCGTGGAAAAAGAAATGGCCGATATGTTAGCTAAAAAACTACGCAACTTGGGTTGGCCGGAGGAAAAAATTGAGGTATTGTTGCTGCTGTAAACCTCCCGACCAACCGCTTTTTACAAGTTTTGAACAACCACGGAAATTACCTTTCAAACATTCAGGTCATGTACATACTTGTCATTTTTCTCGTCGTTTTAGCCGCACTCGGCCTGTATGCCGTCGGCGTGTTCAACAACCTCGTGCGCCTGCGCAACGGCGCAGAGGAAGCGTTCAAGTCCATTGACGTGTTCCTCAAGCAACGCTACGACCTCATCCCCAACCTCATCAACACGATCAAAGGCTACACCCAATACGAAAGCGGCACGCTGGAGAAGATTGTGGCGCTGCGCAGCCAGGCCATGCAGGCCGGCGGCAAAGACGGCGGCGCTGCCGAATCGGCGCTTTCGGGTGCACTCAAATCGGTGTTTGCCCTGGCCGAAAACTATCCCGACCTGAAAGCCAATCAGGAGTTTTTGCATTTGCAGGAAACGCTCTCCGGACTCGAGGAAAGCATTCAGCGCGCCCGCCGCTACTACAATGCCAGCGTGCGCGACCTGAACAATGCCGTGGAAATGTTTCCCGGCAACCTGTTCGCGTCCATCTTCGGGTTCCAGCGCATGGAGTATTTTGAAGTGGACGAAGCCGAAACCAAAAACGTAAACGTCCAATTCTGAAACCATGAGCCGGCGCCTGCTTTTGCTCCTGCTGCCGGTATGGCTCGTGGCCAACCGCGCGCAAGCGGAATATTTCACCATCACCCGCTACCACATCGCGGTGGCGTTCACCGCCGAAGGGTACGCCGATTTTGAGGAAACTATCGAGGTGGAATTTACCGAACCCCGCCACGGTATTTTCCGATTCATCCCGCTGCGCAGTGTCGTGAACGGCGAAACGGTGGACCGCATCGTGCGGAATGTGGAGGTGGACGGTTTCAAGGTTTCCACCTCGCACGAAAACAACAACCTCGTGCTGAAAATCGGCGACAAGGACGTGTACGTGGATGGCCGCCAAACCTACCGCATCCGGTATCGCGTGCTCAATCCGCTCAATTTTTTTGAGGAACACAGCGAGTTTTACTGGGACTTGCTCGGCATTTCGTGGCCGGTAGTGATGGACACGGTTACATTCGGCCTGACGTTCCCCGACGCGGTTTCCCTGACGGAAAATGACGTGCGCTGCTATTCGGGTCCCGACGGCGCCACCACCACCGACAATGTCGTTTTCCAGGTGACGGCCAACCGGGTAAACGGCCACAATACCTTGCAGAGACTTATGCCCAATGAGGGCCTGACGGTTGCCGTGCGCCTGCCCGGCGCCGTGTTCAAGCCGATGGATTCCTGGACGTACTTCCGCGAGCGTCACGGCTTGCTGTTGGCGCCGTTTTACTTTCTCTTTGCCAGCCTACTCGCGCTGTTCTTTGCCCGCAACCGGAAGCAGACGATAATGACCGAATTTTTCCCGCCGGCAGGAATTTCGCCCGCAATCGCAGGCGGTTTTGTGGATCACAGCGTGGATCAGAACGACGTGCTTTGCCTTATCCCGCATTTGGCAAATTCAGGCTACCTGCGATTGGAAATGGAGGAAGGCAGCGGTTTTTTTCAAAAAGACAACGTCATTTTTTACAAACTCAAGGAAGCCGGCCCGGAATTGATGGAGTTTGAACGCCAATTTTTCGACGCCCTGTTTTCCACCGGCAGCCGCGTGGAACTCCGGGATTTGAAAGACAAATTTTACGTGCACCTGAACAGTGTACGCACGGCCGTCAGCGGCTGGATACACAATCAGGGCTGGTACGAACCCGATCAGAAAACAATGGGCTGCATCACCGCACTGGGCGGACTGGGCGCCCTGATCTGGGGCGGCTACGCGGTATTCGGGCAAGAAAACCTCGACGGTATTGCGCTCATCGTCACCGGCATCGTGTTGTTTGTATTTTCCGGGCGGTTCAACAAACGCACGCCGCTGGGCAACGAAACCTACCGGAAACTGGAGGGTTTCCGCCAGTTTGTGAAAAAAGCCGAGCGCCCCGTCATCGAGCGGCTGATGAAAGATGACCCACTGTACTACGACAAAACCATGCCTTTCGCCCTGGCATTCGGCTACCTGAAGGAGTGGAACCGCCAGTTCGAGGGCCTGCTCAGTCAGCCGCCTTCGTGGTACAGTAGCCCGGGCATGCACCGCTCCGGGTTCGCAAATTCGTGGAGCACGTTCTCGGAAAGTTTCCCCTCCGAGGTGAACAACATCGGCTCGGTATTCAGCAGCGCGCCCAGCAGCAGTTCGTCGGGCGGCAGCGGGGGCGGCAGCAGTGGCGGCGGCAGCGGCGGCGGCGGGGGGGGAAGTTGGTGAGCGATGAGCGATGAGTCAAGTAGTGCGCACATCACTCATCGCTAACTATGCCGCCGCATCGCATAAATCAACTCGTCCAAAAACTCCCCGTTCTTGAAAAGGGTGTTTTTAAAATGTGCTTCCAGCACAAATCCTGCTTTTTCCAGTACCCGCTGCGAGCCGATGTTGGGGCCGTAGGCGCGGGCGTAAATTCGGGCGACATCGAAGTTCCGGAAACCATACTCCACCATCTGCGGTACGGCTCGTGTCATGATGCCCTGCCCCCAGAACGGCTGTCCCAGCCAGTAACCCATCTCCAGATTTTTGCGCATAACATCCTCTTGCGGGTGCAGCCCGATGGCGCCGACGGCTTGTCCATCGAGGTCAATGGCCATCACACGGGTGGGCGTGTCCCCCATGTTCCGGGTGATAAACTGCCGGCCCGATTCCTCGGTGTACGGGTGTGGAAACTTGTCGGTGAGGAATTTGGCGATTTCGAAGTTGTTGGCGTACCGCACCAGATTGGGCAGATCGTC
>JAEUUV010000325.1 GCA_016787285.1 Saprospiraceae bacterium
ATGTTGGTCCGCTCGTTTCCCGCCCACCCCCCCCCCCCCCCCCCCAAAAACCCAAAACTCAAAACTAATTCTTGACCATTCTGCGCACGGCTTTGCCTTCGGCATTTCCGAGGGTGTACAGGTAGGTGCCGATGGGCAGGCTGGAGGCATCGAACGTGAATTTATTTTCGCCTTCGTAAAGCAGGACTTTTTCGCTGTGCAGTTGTCTGCCGAGCAAATCAAACACCTCAAACAGGAAGGTGCCGGTCTTGGTGGACTGTGCTTCGATGATCGTTTGGCCGGTAGTCGGGTTGGGCAGGGCGCGTACCTGACTGAACGGTCCGTCGAGTTCCGAATCGGAAGAGACGCATTCGCCCTGGTTTTTGAGAATCAGGTAGTAGAAGTTGCCGGGGGCTACATCGCCCGGGAACGTTACTGTTGCCGGGAACGGAATTCCCTGCACGGATATCGTAACATTCGCCGTGATACCCAGGGTAAATGTGTCGGGCATATTGGCTGAGGTTGGCGTACCGTAGAGCAGGATGCAACCCAGCGTCAGGGGCAGGAAGGTGCAGTTTGCAGGATCACAGCTATAGGTCAGGCCGGCGGGCAGGCCTTTCACGGCGTTAGGCGGCAGCGTGACGTTGACGATTTTTACCATGTTCCCCTGCAAGGAGAAGGAATCGGGCACAAGCACCGTGACCGATTGCTGGTAGGGTTCGTTGATGCAGGCCGTTTTCAGGTTGTAAAACGGCGAATCAGGTGCGTACGGCGCCGGCGAAAGCAGGTCGCCGGTCTGGAGCAGGTTCGAGTCGCGCACACAAACTTGTGCGGAGATTTGGTTCAGGAAAGAGGCCACAAGGACGAGCAAGAGTAGTGCTTTTTTCATAAATTGAAACGGCGTTGTTGGTTGAGCGGAAAAGTGAACGGTTGACTATTTTCGGAAATGCGCAGCCTGAGCTGTTTGCGCGGTGTAAGTTCCGACAAATTTCAGATTTGAAAAAACAACCTTGTGGCGAGGACGGTTACGGGGCTATTATTTGGGAGCATCAAGCGGCACAAAAAACGAGGAACGGCACTACTGCCGGTTCCTCGTTTTGTCCTGAAAATCAAATCGCTACTATGCGATTAGTCAATTTTTGACCTTGTCCAGCACGGCTTTGAACGTGCGGGGGTGATTGAGTGCCAGATCGGCCAGCGCCTTGCGGTTGAGGGCAATGCCTTTTTGGGCAAGGGCGTGGATGAAGCGGCTGTAACTCAGGCCTTCCATGCGGGTAGCCGCGTTGATACGTGCGATCCACAGGCGGCGGTAGAGGCGTTTTTTGAATTTACGGTCGCGGAAAGCGTATTGCCAGCCTTTTTCAACGGTGTTTTTGGCTACGGTGTACACTTTCGAGCGGGCGCCGAAATAGCCGCGGGCGGCTTTCATGATTTTTTTCCGGCGCGCGCGGCTGGCCGGGTTGTTGGTTGCTCTTGGCATGTGTGTGAATTTTTTAGTACAACTCCGGGATTTGAATGTACGAAGTACGAACAAATGCTTGGGCCGAAGTCCTCGTTAAAAAATGTGTGTGTGCAAAACTTCGACGGGTGCGGGATCAGATGACCAGCAGCCGTTCGATGCGCTTGTGCTCGGCGGCGTCCACAACGAGGGACGGGCGCAGGTGGCGCTTTTGCTTTTTCGTCTTGGAACCGGCGATGTGGCGCAGTTTCGACTGATTGCGTTTAACTTTCCCGGAACCGGTTACCTTGAATCGCTTCTTGGCCCCGGAGTGGGTCTTCATTTTCGGCATGGCAAAAATGTTTGTTTTGAAAAATGGAGCGCAAAGGTAGTACGGCCGGTTTGAAAAAACACAGCCGGTTCGACTTCTTTTTTTGCCGGTCGGTTTTCGGCGCCAATACGGTTCAATGTTATTTTTTCCCGCCGGCTTTTTTCGGCGCGATGATAACGATCATTCGCTTGCCCTCCATGCGCGGCAGTTGTTCCGGTGCGCCGAAGTCTTCCAGTTCTTTCAAAAAGCGCAGCAGCAGCAGTTCGCCCCGGTCTTTGAACACGATGGCGCGCCCGCGAAACTGCACGTACGCTTTCACCTTGTTGCCTTCGGAAAGAAAGTTTTTGGCATGCCGCAACTTGAAATCGAAGTCATGGTCACCGGTTTCCGGGCCGAAACGGATTTCTTTGAGTTGCTGTTTGACGGCGTTGGCCTTGAGTTCCTTTTCTTTTTTCTTCTTCTGATACAGGAACTTGTTATAGTCCACTATCCGGGCTACGGGCGGATCGGCGTTGGGTGAAATTTCTACCAAATCCAGGGTCATTTCTTCCGCCCAGGTGCGCAGCAGAGAGGTGGCATAGACGCCGGCCTCGACTGTTCGTCCGATTACCTGACCGATTTCCTCCAGGTTATCGCCCACGAGACGCAATTCGGGCACACGGATGAATTCATTGATGCGGTGTTCGGCTTGTTGCTGCCGGGGCGGGAATGGACGACGACCGCCGGGAGGCGGTGGGCCGCCGGGAGGACGGGGTGGGCCACCTGCGGGACGATTGGGAGGGCCACCGCCGGGGCGACCCGAGTTGCCGCCGGGGCGATTTTGGTTGCCGCCGCCGCCGGGCTTGGGTGAAGAAGGTTTTAATGCCAAGTAATAAAATTGTTTTGTGATAAAATGCGACTCGCGTACCGGCTTCATATATGCCGGGCAAAAAAATTTGGATACCCGGAATCGCGGCCGAATACCCAGCACTTGTTGTTTGCGGACACAAAAGTAGCAGATGTTCGTTGTCGTGGGCATTTTCCGGTCAAGAAAATTTATTCTTTCAGGTATGTGGCAAAATGTCGCAGAGTGTCCTGCTGCCAGGCATGGACAACCGGATCAAGCCCGCCGGCCCAAGCGCGCACGTGTCGGCGACCTGCATACGTTTACCGTCATCCTGAGCAGGATTGACGCCATACCCACCAAATAAACCCGCACCTCCGAGGCAAGCCAATCGTCATATAAAAGTCAGATTATTGCATTTTTTTGCGGCATTCTCCGTTAAACCTTAAAAATTTTAACATTTCGTGCAACCCGACTCATCGCATCTTGTCAATGGAATCAAATTACAAAATGGACGCCACGCAAACGCACCGCGACCTTATTGAGCGCTGTAAGGAGGGCCGCCGCGACGCGCAGTTTGAGTTGTACCGCCTGTACTCCCGGGCCATGTACAACACGGCGCTACGCATGGTAAAAAACGCCCATGATGCCGAAGACGTGCTGCAAAGCACCTTCGTGGAAGTGTTCGCCAAGTTGGAATCCTTTCGCCACGAGAGCAGCATCGGGGCCTGGATCAAACGCATCACGATCAACAAGAGCATCAACTTTCTGAAAAGCCGGCGCCTCACTTTTCAGGAACTGACCCCGCTCAACGAACGTGCCGACGAACCCGAGCGCGATGTGGAACTGCCCCTGAGTATTGAGCGTGTCAACCGCGCGATCACCGAATTGCCCGATGGATACCGAATGGTTTTTACCCTGTACGCCATGGAAGGCTACGACCACGAGGAAATCGGCGACATCCTTGGCATCACAGAGGCTACTTCCAAGTCCCAGTACAGCCGGGCAAAAGCCAAATTGAGGGAAATGCTCGTCTGAAAACAGCAACACAGTCGAGTCAAAAAAATTGAAAATCAAAAGAAAGAGAAAATGTCAAACAGCAGCAAAATAGAACAGTACGTCCGAAGCCGGCGGGAGGCTTTCGACACCGCCTTGCCCGGCGCCCACTGCTGGCCGGCGGTGGAAAAAACGCTCGACCGCCTGCGTGGCGCCGATCCGCTGGAGCATTACCTGATTCTGCAGCGCCTGGAGTTCGATACCGCCCAACCTGCCGACGGAATCTGGCAGGCCATTGCAGAAACGCTCGATCAAAACCCCGCCAAACCGGCTGACCCACTCGAAGCGTTTATCAAAAACAACCGGGATGCATTCGACACCGAAATCCCCGATTCGCGCATCTGGGCCGCTATCGAACAGGATGTGCCGGCCAAAACGGCCAAAGTGGTTTCCGTCAACTGGCGCCAACACCTCATGCGCGCAGCCGCTGCCATTGTCTTGCTCGTCGCCGGCATCAACATCGGCATCTGGTATGGAACAGGCGCCGCCCAGGCCGGCATGAGTATGAGCGATGTTTCCACGGAATACGCCGAACTGGAACAGTACTACCAACGCGATATCACGAGCAAACAGAACAAATTGACGCAATTCGCCGCTTACAGCGACAAAAACGTGCTCGACGACCTGCGCCAAATGGACGGTATGATGAACGAACTGCGCGAAGAACTCGCCCATGTGCCGCCCGGAAACCGCGAACAAGTCGTGCGGGCCATGATCGAAAATTACAAGGCAAAAGCCGCTATCCTCGAACGTGTGCTGGAGCACATCGAGCAGCAACAGGAACCCAATCAACAGCAACAAGTACCGACAAACAGCAGCAACTATGAAGTCGAAAACCTTTAGTCTCAGCAGCATCCGGCAGATATTACTGATCTGCCTGACCGTGCTCGGCAGCACCGCCTTCGCCTCTGCTGAAGGCCCCGAACACGAATTCACCAAAAAAATCAACCGCGAATTCAATATCTCGGCTACCGGAACCACGGCCATCTACAACAAATACGGCAAGGTGAACATCAACACCTGGCAAAACAACTCCGTAAAAATTGACATCACGATCATCGTCAATGCCGGTGATCAGCGTATTGCCGACAAAACGTTCGACCGCATCAAGGTCAATTTTATGAACACCGCCGATTATGTGAAAGCCGAAACCGTGATCGAAGCCGAGTCCAAAGTATCCTGGATTACCGGCTCCTGCGACGATTTCAAAATCAACTACGAGGTCTGGATGCCCATTGGCAATCAACTTGACCTGAAAAACAAATACGGCAACGCGTTCGTCGCCAACCTGAACGGCAAACTCAAGGCGGAAATCAAGTACGGCGACCTGCGCACCGAAGCCGTGAATAACAACGCCGACCTCGCTATCGGTTATGGAAAAGCCACCCTGGCGAAAGTCCGCAACCTGAGCGGTTACGTCAGCTACGGCGGCCTTACGCTGGCCGATGCTGCCGAAGTTCAAATGGACACGAAATACTCGGATTTTCAGATTGACCGGGCAACAGCCGTGCGCGTCACCTCGAAATACGACAACTTCAACCTCGGCGATATCGAAGACCTGCGCGTGCAAACCAAATACGCCAACCTGCGGGTAAACACCACCAAAGCGGCATTCGTCACGGCGCAGTACACCGATGTAAAAGTGAACAGCATTTCGGGCAGTGTGGACGCCGACCTCAACTACGGCAGCCTCAAGGTGGGCGCTCTCGGGCGCAATTTTTCAGAAGCCCGGGTGATCGGCAAGTACACCGACGTGCAGATGAATGTGGAAAGCGGCACAGTCTTTCGCTTCGATGCCGAAGGAACACATGCCGGCTTGCGCACGCCCTCCGGCGCCACCATCAGCAAGCAAAATAAACAGGGTGGCTACTCTGCCGTCGAGGGTTTTGTCGGCGATGCCAATGCTCCGCGCCTGGTACTTGCCCGACTGAACTACGGCGGGTTCATTCTTCGGTAAATTACAGATGCCGGAAAACCAGTTCCGGCTCAAACCCCGCTCGAACAAGCGCTGCGGCTGATTTGGCCCGGGCATGCGGATCACCGTCGTAACGTATCTGACGGTTTTGCAACAATTGCTGCAAAACCGTCAGGTACTCATCCTCGTCAATGACCCCCAGTGCTTGTTCGACTATTTCCGGAGGAATCGCCCGGTGCAACAGTTCCAGGCGAATGCGCACCCGCCCCCACTGGTTGACCCGAAACTTGCCTCCGGCAAAGGCCCGCGCAAAGCGCTCCTCATTCACGTAGCCGTCCGATTCCAGTACCTGCCAAATTTGTTCGGCAGTTTCTCCGGCAATACCCAGTTCGGTCATCTTGCGGCGTACTTCCTGCGGGCAGCGCTCGCGGTAGGCACAAAAGTTTTCCATTCGAACGAGCGCTTCGTCCGGTGTCAGCGATTTGGGTGTTCTTTTTCGAAATGCCATGACGGGCAAATTTGAGCAGATTTGTTTGTTTGAGCCGGATTTATCGCTGCACCGCTACCTGATGCCGCAGTACTCCTGTCTTTGTTCGAATCAGCACGGTGTACATTCCAGGGGATAAATGCCCGCAAGCGACCACAATTTCCGGCAAAGCCGGCTCGGCTGCTTGTTCCAAAACCAGCCGCCCGGTTGCGTCCAGTACCTGCACCTGCGCTTCGGGATGCCCCAAACCTGTGTAGCGCAGAAACAGCAGACTATTCGTCGGGTTCGGAAAAATGATCCACTGCATATCCTCGGCGAGTTCCGGCGCCGATACGCTTTCGGGTACGGTTACAACCAGCGTGTCGGTGCAGCCATTGGAGCCTGTCACCACCACGGTATAGTCACCTACTGTTAGGCCGCTGATGTTCTCTGTGTTGAAAACAACCAGCCCATTGTGATACCAGGCCACTGCATATAGCCCGTTGTGCATCACGGAAATGGAAATAGCCCCAAGGCCTTGCCCGTTCTGGTCGCCGATGACTTGCTGTACGGATACTTCGGGCGATTGGACATCTTGTTGCACTTCCACAACAGTAACAGAGGAGCATCCGGTTACCGGATTTGTTGCCAGCAGCGTGTACATACCCGGCTCCGTTACTTCAGGGCCGGATTGTGTGGATGAAAACCCGTTTGGTCCTTCCCACAAATAGGTCAACCCAGGCATATTCGCCGTGAGAAACAGAGTCACAGCCGTTTTGGCACAAGTGAGTTTATCCGGCGGGCTTATAAGCACCTGAGGCGTACCCTGATCAATATACACGGTAGCGGTGGCGCTGGTCGTACAACCATTGACGGGATTGGTTACTTCGACAAAATACTGCCCCGGTTGCACTACGGTCGGGTTTTGTACCGAGGATGCAAATCCGCCCGGCCCCGTCCAGACAAAGAGCGCATTCGGGACGTTTGTATCGGCAAACAAGGTCACCACGGGCTGGTCGCAACGCAAGGTATCGTCGGCCACGTCAAGCGCCGGCGCATCGGTATCCACCGGCACGGTTACGGCAGCCGTGGCAGTGCATCCGTTGGGTGCGGTAGCCGTGACAATGAATTCCGGTCCAACGCCCGACCAATCGCACACCGACATAGGAATGTCCGTCTCACAATGGATCGTTACGGCCGGATTCAAACAGGTGACCGTATCGGCATAGGCCGTGATAACCGGTATTTGAAAATCTGCGGTTACCGTCAGTTCCGACGTAGCCGTGCAACCGTTATTCAGGTTTGTAACCGTCAGCAGGTAAATCCCCGGCTGCGATACCACCAGATCAGGTGTAGGCGTAGCGATACCCGGCCCTGTCCAGAGGCATTCGGCAGCGGAAGGCATGAACGGACAATTCAGCGCAAGTGCCGGTGTGGCACAGTTGAGCGTCGGCGAGGGCAAACTGATCACAGGAACAGCGAAATCGCCGGTTACATCGGTGCTCGCCTGAGCCGTGCACCCCGTGGCAACGTCGGTTGCCGTCAGGACATACATGCCGGGCTGCGTCACTACCGGGTCTTCCAGATCGGACGTAAACCCGTCCGGGCCGATCCACGACAATTGAAGCCCTGCCGGACTGAGGGTGGCATCCAGTTGAACGGCAGGTTGGGAGCACGTGAGGGTGCCGCCACTTACCGCCACTTCGGGTTTGCCGGACTCAACCCGGATCGTATCGGAGGCTACGCAGGTACTCACGCCTGCAGTAGCCACCGTGGTGAGCACATACGTATCGGGCGCCGTCACAGTGATCGAATTTCCGGCGTCGAGTACCTGACCGGAAAGCGTGCTCCAGGTTTTGGTGCCGGGTGATGGAGCAGAATTCAGCACCACCGGTAAGTCGGCACAAAGCAGGTTCTGAATCGGCAGTATATTGGCTTGGGGATTGAGTATCCCGACGATGGTTTGATAGACGGTTGAATCACAGCCCAGATACGACTCACAAATTTTGACATGATTACCCACATCGCGAAACGCCTCTCCACAAATCACCACGGAATCTCCTGCACAAAGAAATTTGGGAGCATGGATAAACGTAATTGGCGCGCGGATATTAACCTGAATACAAACCACACTATCGCAACCCTGGGAACTCGTCAGGGTTGTGCAGTACGATCCCGGAGTCGGGCATTCATGCCCCCAGGGAGTATAATAAGGTGCATCTTCGGCGCATATGGTCACCGGCGACAGATTGGTCACCGGGATAGGTGCCAGGGTTACCTGTTTGCACACTTGTGTGCCGGTGAAACAGGCATTGGCCGGCTGCACGCAAACAGCGCCGGGCTGCTCTCCAAATGTGATCTGTGCCACATTGCCCCCGGCCCCATTCAACGTAACCGGCGAAGGGCGCCCGTTGATGGTGCTGCCGGGAGGGCCGGCCCAGGTATACGCCCCGGCTCCTGAAACGGGTTCGACCGAATAGTTGAATGTGCCGCCCGGGCATACTGCGGACGGGCCGTTGATCGGGCCGGTCGGGCCGACGGGTATCGCGACGGCTGCGGAAGGCGGCGACACGGAAAGTTGGAAATCGCAGATATCGCCGACATAGCCGTCAATGACCAGGTAGTAGGTTGCCCCGGGTACCAGCGTATTGACTGAAACGGACACCGGAATATTTCCTCCTCCTTGCTGACCACCACTACAGGCAATAGGGCCGGCTGCATTGCAGGATGCGTACAAGGCCAGTTGGATTCCGTCGCCGTTCGCACAATTGGACGGCGTGCAGGTGAAGGTACCCGAGGTTCCTCCGGCGACAAAAGCCAGCCATTGGTCATTTTGTGCCGTGCTGCAAAATCCGGGAGGTATTTGGGCGGTATAGCCGGCTGTCGTGCCGGTATAGCCGTTAAAATTGCAAAACACGCAGGCATCGGCGCACAGGTCAGCGGCGGGGTAGTTGCCGGCAGGGCATGGTGCTGCCAACTCGTTTTGCCCAATGGTAATGTTCAGGCAACTCGAACCAACCGAACATAAATCCACCGGAGTTACACACAAAGGCCCTTCCTGATTGCTGAACGTCACCGATACCTGATTTCCCGAAGGGGCAGGCAGGGTCACCGGCGGGTACTGGCCGTTAATTTTGGAATCGGGCGGCCCCGTCCAGCGGTAGGCCGTGGCATCGGGCACGGGCGGAATCAAGTACTTCAGTGTGCTGAAGGGCGCCACCACAGCCGGGCCTTGTATCGGCCCGGAAGGATTGACTGGCGGCGTTTTAATCGCGGCCGGCGGGGAGGTTTTCAACTGAAACGCGCACTGGTCGCCATCGTACCCGTCCACCATCAGGAAGTACGTTTTTCCCAAATCCAGCGGAGCGGTCAGGGTTCGGGTTACATTCCCGTCGCCCGATTTGCCGATAGCGCAGGCGATGGGTGCATCCGAACAATTCTGGTACAGCGCAATTTCGACGCCGTCGCCCGATTGGCAGTTGGAGGGTATGGCTTCGATGGTGATAGAGAAAAAGCCGGCCACAAACCCGAACCACTGGTTGTTTTCCACCGAACCGCAAAAACCCGGCGCCGGGCCGGCCACATAGCCGTTGGTTTGGCCGATACGGCCGTCCAGAAAACAGTGCAGGCAGGCATCGGCGCAAGAGCCGGCGCCGGGGGTCTGGTTTGTGAGGCAGGCAACGGGATTTTGGCACCAAACAAATGCCGTGCACAGACACAGCAGCAGAAACAGGAAGCAAGTTTTTCGCATACAGAAAGTTGGTTTGTGGTGAGAAAGATTACTTCAAGAGCAGCGGCATCCAATTTGCGCTGCTTTTGATCGGACAATAAATCCTCGTCAAATCTTAACCGCTTGTATCCCTCGTCCGATAACAACACCCAAGTCCACACTCAAAACTCGAAACTCGAAACGGCGCCTGTGTCCTTTTCCTTTGCCCGATAACAACAAACATGGGCCATTCCTGAAGGAGGAATGGCCCATGTACAATTCGTAAAATATGCGTGCGAAGCGAGCATGCCTTACTTGTCATGCGTCACCAGACTCCCCACTCTGAACGGGACTTCCGTGCCTTTACGGTAGTCGCGCACAAATCCGAAGGACTGATCTTTAGGGATATTGTCGGAAGCAGCGGAGCCTTTAAAGCCGTCCTTGCAGTCTACCGTGAACTTGAGTTCTTTCAAGCGGCCTTCCGCATCGAAAGCCATGTGTGTGTAGTCCAGAATGATATCCATCGCAGCCATTTCGGCTTTGATGTTCATCAGAATGTCTTTAGTGTGGTATTGTTGGAAGAAGGCCTCCACCTTGGGTACGCGTTGCGCGTGCAGCGTGGTGAAACCAAGGCAAATAAAGGCGAGCAGAAAAAGCAGTTTTTGCATAAACAGAATCCGTTGGATGGTAAAAAATGATGGATGTTTCGAGCACAAAAGTATGGCGCCGGCCTTAAAAGTAAAAAGAAGGTTTTGGTTACTTGCGAACTACCTGGCGCACCAGGTTTCCATTCTCCAGTTCCACTACCAGGAAATACGTTCCGACCGGCAAAAGACTCAGATCAATTACCTCGTCAATTCGCTGCCCACTTACTTTTTTTGCGTACAACCGGCTTTGCCGGGTATCCAGAAGCGTGAGGATCACTTGCGCTCTTTTTTTCAATTCCAGGCCAACGCGCACCGTGCTGTCCGTAGGATTTGGCGCCAGCGAAAAGTTGGTCACATTATCGGGCATTTCGGTCGCGACGGACATGGACTTGATTTTGTAAATAGTGCCTTGTGAAAGTGCAGCCACATACAATTCTCCCTGAATATCTTCGCCGTACGAGCTATACTGGTTGCCGGCAAACTGACCGACCAGCCCCGTGGTAAACGTCCCGTCCGGGTTTTGACGTGTAGCCCACCAGCGCCCGCTGACATAGTCGGAAAAGAAGTAGTACCCGTCCAAATCGGGATACTGGCTGCCCCGGTAGATAAATCCGCCTGTGATGGAGCGCCCCAGCGAGGGATTGGCATAATCAAAGACCGGAGCCGTGTAGGCGGCGGCGGGAAGGCATCCGGTTGTGCTATACGAGGCAAGCCCCTCGTAGCAACGCCAGCCGTAGTTGCGTCCGCCGACGCCTGCCGGCTCAAAATCCACTTCTTCGCGGGCATTCTGGCCCACGTCGCCGACCCACATGTCGCCTGTCAGCCGGTCGAACGAAAACCGCCAGGGATTGCGCCAGCCCCAGGACCAGATTTCGGGCCGGAACGCCGTATCTGCCACAAACGGGTTGTCGGGTGGGATGGCGTATGCGAGACCCGGTGCGGTGGCATTCACATCAATACGAAGAATTTTGCCCAGCAGGGATTTTTTATTTTGACCGTTATCCTGTGGATCGCCGCCGGAGCCGCCGTCGCCAAGCCCGATGTACAGGTAGCCGTCGGGGCCGAACTTAATGCAGCCACCATTGTGGTTGTTGAACGGCTGGCTCTGCGCGAGCAGAATTTCCTCGCTGTTCGGGTCGGCCTCGTTTGGGTTTCCGTTCAGCAGCGAAAAGCGCGATACACGGGTGGCGCCATCCGTTTCGCGGGTGTAGTACACATAAAATTTGCCGCTCTGGGCATGGTCCGGCGGAAAAGCCAGACCGAGCAAACCTTGCTCGTTGCCGTTGGAGCGCACGCGCGGGTCAATATTCAGGAATGGGTTGGTCAGGCGGTTTCCGGCGCTGTCTATCACCCAGATGTAGCCGCGTTGCTCCACAATGAACAGACGGGAGTCGCTGCAATGTGCGATGTCCACCGGGCGGGTAAAGCCCGTGGCGTGTGCAATTAGTTCGATTTTAGGCTGTGCCGAAAGTACGGCGGCAAGGAGGAGAAACGGCAGGCAGGCAAGTTGTTTGAGCATGGTCATAGTGATCCGAAAAAGTGAAGAACGGTTGAAGTTCCAAAGTTCGGGGCTTGTAGGCGAAGTTCTGCCAGGAAATACCCCGGGTGTCCGGAATGGACGAACAGCAGTTCGGTCGTCAGGGTTTTGCAGGGGCAAAAAAAAGCCGCCGATCACGTTGCGTGCCGGCGGCAAAACCCCAAAAAACCAAATGAAAACAATCTTCCTTTTTGTATTGCCTGCCTCTGCTCATCTGCAAAGACAACGTTTATACGCGTCATGCAGCAAGAGTCACACCAAGGCGATCGTGAATTTTGGCAGGTTATCACCGGTTTGAAACCCGTTAACATCTTTACCCGAAAATCAGACTGTACGTGCACAAAAAAAGCCGCAACGGCTTGTAATCCGCGCGGCTGTATTTGAATTTTGTTAACCTCGGCTGTTGATCCCCCAAGTGCCCGATCAGGCATGCCCCCCAATCACTCAAAACTCATAACCCGAACCTGCTTACTGAAGCGGCACGCACACATATTCGGACTTTCGGGTGAGCATCCGATCGGTCAAATTGTACAAGGCCCGTTGCCCATAGCCGACACGCAGTCCGTCTTTCACCCATTTTTTCTTGTCGGGGCAATCAGGTATTTTGACCATATCTTTCTCTTCGATCGGCGTATAAAACCAGAGGCTGCCGTTTTCCGACACGAATGGCGCCGGCTCGGGGTAGTATTTCGTCCGGAAAACCATCGAGATAACGCCCCCCGGCTTTATGCGGTACAAAACCAGTTCACGCAGATCGGGTGCAGTACCGGCATCTATAAAAATGTGATCGTAAGCCATCCCGGAGAACGCACCGTTGTCGTCCACAGGAAGCATGTAGCGCGCGCTATCGGGCAACACAATCAGATCAATTCGTTCCCCGGAAAAACCCTCCTGATTGCGCGCCTTGATCAGGTATTTTTGATAAATAAACTCACGTTCCGTAGCGGAGGATGCTTTGAAGCCGGCCACCAGACAGCCTTTGAACCCGACGATGGAATCGTTTCTTTCTATCGGGTAGGTCACGTTTTTTTCCGAATTGTCGGAAGGCGAATTTTTACAGGAAACCACAAGCAAAGCCAACAACAGGGTTGCAGCGACGAACGGGGTGTGTTTGATCATATCGTACCGTATTTTTTTGAAAGTATCAGCGGCCTGAATTTGGGGCCGCAAATGTCTGAATTTTCCTGAAAATCGGATGTTCACACATCAGCCGAATTCTCCTTAGGGCGGTTGGCGGTGGAAATGCCCGCAGCACCGGCCCAGCGATGCAGGTTCTGACGCGCGAGCGCGGCAGCCATGAGTTCGGGGAAAAGCGGTGGGGTGCAGGCAAATGCCGGGATACCCAAGGCCGCCAGAGCCACAGCATTTTCGTGATCATAGCCGGGCGCGCCCTCGTCGCTCAGGGCGAGCAGGGCCACCATGTTTACGCCCGACTGCGTTATCGCGTGCATTTTTTTGAGCATTTCCGCGCGGTTGCCGCCCTCGTACAGGTCGCTGATGAGCACCAGGAGCGTATCCTGCGGGGTTTGCACCAGGGTTTGGGCGTAGCCCAGCGCCTTGTTGATATCAGTGCCGCCGCCGAGTTGGGTGGCAAAAAGCAATTCCACCGGGTCGTGCAGGTGTTCGGACAAGTCCGCCACCGCCGTATCGAACGCCACCAGATTGGTGTGCACGCTGCGCAACGAGGCCAGCACGGCGCCGAACACAGCGGCATACACCACCGAGGCGGCCATCGAACCGCTCTGATCCACCAGCAGGATGATGTGCCGGAGCGCCTTGCCTTTGCGCCCAAAGCCGGTAATGCGGTCGGGCACGATGGTTCCCAGGTCGGGTTGGTAGTGTTTCAGGTTTTGCAGGATCGTCCGGTTCCAGTCAATTTCATTAGCGCGGGGACGCCGGTTGCGCGTGCTGCGGTGAATGGCTTGCCGCACGGCTGCTTGCAGTGAAGTTCCAAGGCGGCGTTCGAGCTCGTCCACCACGCGGCGCACCACCGCCCGGGCGGTATCGCGGGTTTGGGCAGGCATGGCTTTTTGCAAACCGAGCAAGGTAGCCACGAGGTGTACGTCGGGTTCGACGGCTGCCAGCAGCTCGGGCTCGAGCAGCAATTGGGCCAGACCAAGGCGCTCCAGCGCGTCGCGTTGCATGAGTTGCACCACCGGCGTAGGGAAGTAGCGCCGGATGTCGCCGAGCCAGCGGTTCACATTGGGCGCCGAGCGCCCGAGTCCGCCCTGCCGGTCGGCATCGTACAGGGCTTCCAGCACCCGATCCATGCCGGCTTGTTCGCCTGCGAGGCGTTGTTCCCCTTCGGGGTCGGCGCTGCGGCCGAGTATCAGGCGCCATCGTTCGGTGGACATTGCGGTGTGTTGTTTTTTTGTGTCACAGAGGCTCATAGAGTACATGGAGGCTCACAGAGTTTTGTCATTCCGCAGGAATCTGTCCGCTCTGAATCGGGAAAAAACGCTGTGAGCCTCCATGTGCTCTGTGAGATTCTGTGACACAGCAAATTATGCGCAAATCTGAACCAAAAACCGGTTAAGTCGCGTGCTCATGCCGGTTGTTTGTCCAGATATTTTTCCAGCAGATCGGGTACCCGCTCGAATGCAGCCGCCAACCCTTTGCTGTGTTTGGCCGGAATGAAGGAAATATCAGCCCCTTTGGTGACCAGGAATCCAACCGGTTCGATACCCATACCGGCGCCGGCGCCGCTGCCTTCGCCGCGGGCCTGCTTTTCGTCACCGCCCTCTCCACCACCATAGCCGAAGCCCATGCCGAGCCGGATCACCGGCACACAGGTAAATTCACCGAGTTGGAATTCTTTTCCGATCACGGTTTCCGTTTTGGCTTCACCATGTAGGAACTCCGTTACTTTGGCGAGCACATCATCAAAATTTGCTTTCATAATGTTGAAATTTTATTTGTGACCTAATTCAATGTTTAAAAATCAATGTTTTACCTGCGGCCCAAAGGATACATCCGAGCCGGTTTTCCACGACAAGATGTACTTCCCGTTTACCGACAAAATTGACCCCGATCGTACCGTTGATGTGCATACCCAGAATACACGCCACGGGATAAGCCCATGCGTTCCAGATGAAATCACCGCTGTCCCAGGTGATATGACATTTCCGCACACGGAATGTCCGGATGAGGCGGCTTGCCAGTCGAATCAGTATCCTGGTGGAAATTCGCTTGCCGGAGCGCTGCACGTTCTTTTTCGCCCGCGGGCGGGCGATTTTTGTGCCGGTCGTAGCGTTCAGTTGTATTTGCCGGCCCCAGCCAAAAACCCGGAGATGCAAAATATCCCACGCCTCTGCCGGCGCCCATAACACCCCGAATACACTGCCCCAATCCACGCCGACAATGCCGCGCCGGCTGTCAATTTCCAAGCGAAAAACCGCGAAAAGCAGCCAGGCTGTCAGCCCAAAAAAAACAAACAAAATGACCCCGAAAACCATCTTCCGAGTTTGAGGCTGCAAAGTTGCCTGCATCCATTGGCCGGTGCGTTGACCGGTGTCAGAACGCAGGATGATTGAGCCTCTGCCCACCGGTTTTGCCAACACCTGCCAAAGCACATCATCCGATTTTGCAGCACCATCTTTTCCATCGGAAATTTGTTCTGCCTTGAAAAATGGCGGCCTCGGGCAACCGCGTCCGGAATGGGCGCGCCATTCGACCTGATACAACAAACACGTTTTGATGATGAAACTTCGGCTTTTGTTTCTCGCCCTGCTCGGCACTACTGCGCTGTCGGCCCAAAGTTCCTTTCAAATCCGGCATACACTCAACTGGGCCGCTGAACCCTACCGGCATACCCTGTCGAACGGCGACGTGGTGGAGCAGTGGCGTTTCGACAACTGCGACTTCACCGACGAAGCACCGGCGCTGCCGCTGTTCATGGAGCGGTTTCCCCTGCAGGGACGTGCCCGGCTGACGGTGGAAATGACTGCCGCGACCTACGAGCCGTTTGCGCTAAAAAACGCACCCGACGCAGCCGCCATCGGCAATGATCTCGACATTCAGGCCGTCGTGGAACAAGAGCGAAATCAGTTTTTCGGACGGGTTAAATTTTATCCAGTGCGCCGCTCAGGCAGCGGATACGAGCGCGTCACGGAGTTTACGCTCACGGTGCGTATCTCGGCGCCCGAACCGGTACCGGCCAAACCGCGCGGCGGGCCGAATACTTTCACCTCGGTGCTGAGCGACGGTACGGTGTACAAATTCGGCGTGAGCCAAAGCGGTGTGTACCGCCTCGATTTGGGCTTTCTGAAAAACACGCTTGGCATAGCCAACCTCGAAAGTATTGACCCGCGCCAAATCCGCCTGTACGGCAACGGCGGCGCCATGCTGTCCGAACGCACCGACGATGCACGCGCCGACGACCTGCTGGAAAACGCCATCTTCGTGTCGGGTGAAGCCGACGGCAAGTTTGACAACGGCGACTACATCCTGTTTTACGCCACCGGGCCGGCGCCCTGGACGTACCGGCCCAGTACCACGGACCCGGAACTGACCATTCAGCAGCATCTGTACGATCAGTATGCGTATTATTTCATAAAAATCGGCGGCGGGCAAGGGCTTCGTATGCAGGAGCAAGCAAGTGTGCCGGCCGGCTACATCACTGAGGAATTTGACGATGTACGCCGTGTGGAAGATGAAAAAGTAAACCTGCTCAACCTGTTCAGTTCGGCACAGGGTTCGGGCAAACGCTGGTTTGGCGACTACTTTTTCCAAACCCGCGAACGCAGTTACACCTTCAATTTCCCCAATCTCGTGCCCGGTACTTCCGCGCGTTTGCGCAGCGAATTCGCCGGACGGGCCGGCTCCAACACGACGGTGCAACTTGTGGCCGGAGGGTCGCAATTTAACCAAAACGTTTTTGGCGTGCCCGTGAGCAACAACGAAGCCGACTTCGCTTCCAATGCCCTGATTCGCGGTACGTTTCAGCCCGCCGGCGATAACGTGGAGGTTGTTGTACGGTACCTGCAAACGGCTATCACCAGCGAAGGATGGCTCGACTACATCGAACTGAATGCCCGGCGCCGGCTTATGATGACCGGGGCGTTCATGGAGTTTCGTGATCTGCAAACCCTGGCCCAACAGGCATCTACGTTCCGCATCGGCGGAGTTACAGGAGGCACGCTCTTAGTTTGGGACATCACCGATCGGCAGGGAGCCAAACGCCAGGCAACAACGGCGTCGGGCAACACGGTAGAATTCGGCTCTACGACCCAGGGTGTTTTGCGTAATTTCGTGGCATTTTATGACAATGCCGCCTTGCCGAAGCCGGAAAAAACCGTCGGAAAAATTGACAACCAGAACATCCACGGCCTGGATAACCTGCACATGGCCATCGTGTATCACCCCGATCTGGAGGCAGCCGCCCAACAATTAGCCGAACACCGGCGCACGTACAGCGGCCTTGATGTGGCTACCGTTCGGATAGACCAACTGTACAACGAGTTTTCTTCCGGCATGAAAGACCCGACGGCCATCCGCGATTTCGCCCGGATGCTGCTGGATCGCGCCCCCGGCAAGTTCGATTACCTGCTACTCTTCGGCGACGGCTCTTTTGATCCCAAAAACAACACTGCCGGCGACGACAATCTCGATCTGGTGCCCGTTTTTGAAACCTACCAGTCATTCAACCCAATCTACTCGTTTCCCTCCGACGACTACTTTGCCCTGCTCAGCGACGGCGAGGGCGGCAGCTTAGTCGGTTCGCTGGACATTGCCGTGGGGCGCATCACGCCGCGAAATGCGACCGAAGCGCAGGCCATTGTGAAAAAAATCATGGACTACGACAGCAACCCGGAGACGCTGGGCGACTGGCGCCTGCGCCTGCTGTATTTTGCCGACGACGAAGACTGGAATGCGCACATCAACCAGGCGGAAGACTCCTTAGCCTGGGCGGCTGCGAACACCGAAAAATGGTTCAACCTCGAAAAAGTGTACTTCGACGCCTACCAGCAAGTGGCTACTTCCAGCGAAAAGCGCATCCCTGACGCCAAGGCGGCCATCAACGCCAATATTTTCAAAGGCGGCCTGATTGCCCAGTACATCGGCCACGGCGGCCCGCGCGGCTGGGCGCAGGAGCGCGTGATTGACAACAACGACATTGCCGGCTGGGACAATGCCAACCGCTATCCGTTGATTATCACGGCTACCTGCTCGTTTGGCGGTTACGACGACTATGGCACCCTCACCGGGGGCGAGCAGGCGCTGCTTAAGGTCAATTCCGGCGCTGTGGCCCTGTTCACCACCGTGCGCGCCGTGTTCATTGACGGCAACAACAAACTGACCGACGCCGTGCAGCGGGTCATTTTTCAGCGCCTGCCAAACGGCAAATACCGCACCATCGGCGACATCCTGAAAGACGCCAAAAATACCCTGAGCAGCGGCAACGAAAACAACGGACGCCGGTTCACCTTGCTCGGCGACCCGGCCATGTTCCTCGCCCTGCCGGAGCACCGGGTGCGCACGACCCGGATCAACGGCAAACCCTTCGACCCGACACAACCCGATACCATTCGCGCGCTCATGCCGGTGGAACTGGAGGGGGAACTAACCGATCTGAACGGGAATTTTCTGCCGGATTTCAACGGACGCGTGTTTGTGTCCCTGTTTGACAAAAAACAAACCCTGTACACCCTTGGTCAGGACGAACGCAGTTTGGTGCGGCCTTTCACGGCGCAGCGCAGCATTCTGTTCAAAGGCAGCGCCACGGTAACGAACGGGCGGTTCAAAATCAACTTTGTGGCACCCAAGGACATCAACTATTCCTTCGGATTCGGCAAGATCAGTTACTACGCCGAAGACGGCACCCCGCTCGACGCCGCCGGCGCCGACACCGAAGTCGTCATCGGCGGAACAGCCAACACGATCAAGGATGAAAATCCGCCGCTTGTGCAGATTTTCCTCAACACCGACGCTTTTGCCTTTGGCGGCATCACCGACAAGAATCCGACGATTCTGGTGAAATGCTCCGACGACTACGGCATGAACGTGACCGGCGCCGGCCTGGGCCACGACCTGACCGTGGTACTTGACGGCAACGTGCTGGAGACGATCGTATTGAACGATTTTTACGAAAGCGCCCAGGACGACGCCCGGCGCGGACAGGCGCTTTACCCCTTGCGAAGCCTCGCTCCCGGTCGGCACACGCTGCTGGCCAAGGGCTGGGACATTGCCAACAATTCCGGCGAAGGCTACACCGAGTTTGTAGTAGCCGAAGACGGCAAGGCGGCACTGGCGCACGTGCTGAACTACCCCAACCCGTTCACGACAAATACCAATTTTCAGTTTGAACACAACCTGGCCGGGCAGGTGCTGGATGTACAGGTCAGCATTTTTTCCGTGTCGGGCAAATTGGTCAAAACCATTCTGCACACTGCTCCTGCCGACGGCTTCCGCGTGACCGACATTTCCTGGAACGGTCGGGACGAGTACGGTGACGCTTTGGCGCGCGGGGTGTACCTGTACCGCATCAAAGTGCGCGGTACCGACGTGAGCGGCGGTACGGCTACAGTCGAAAGTGCATTTGAAAAATTGGTTATTCTGAAATAAACCATGCAAGCCGCCGGGCAACCCCGGAAGCATGAACCGCATCCTGCATTTTTCGATTTTGCAGGCGCCCGATCTCGTTGCGCCGCAATGGGCCGTGGTTTAACCAATCGTTAAGCCGCGGCTCAAAATACCTGCCCGCGAAATCGGTTTATACACCCGCACTTTTTTACACGTTCAGCAAAAATTTCATGAAAAACATTACCCGCACGTTTTCCCTGTTACTTATCCCCTTCCTGTTCAGCGGTTGCGATACCCTGGAGCAAATTGCCAAAGAGGCGATGAACGAGCCTTCAATCACCGAAATCGGCCAGGGCCTCAAGGATGCTTTGGGCAAGGGCGTTACCAAGGGGGTGAACACCCTGTCGGCGCAGGACGGTTACTTCAAAAGCGCCTACAAAATTCTGTTGCCGGCGGAAGCCCGCACGGTCACCGGCAAACTCAAATCTGTTCCCGGATTCACCAACATTGAAAACGAACTGCTCGAAAAAATCAACCGCGGCGCCGAGGATGCCGCCAAGGAAGCCGGTCCGATTTTTATGTCGGCCATCAAAGGCATGACGTTTCAGGACGCCACCAACATCCTGATGGGCGCCGACAATGCCGCTACGGCATACCTGAACCGCACCACGTACCAGCAGTTGTACGCCAGTTTCAAACCCAAAATCGGGAATTCTCTGGACAAAATCGGGGCGAACAGTCTGTGGAAAAGCGCCGCCGACGCCTACAACAAAATTCCTTTAGTGACCAAAGTCAATGCCGACCTCGGCGATTATGTAACTACCGAAGCGCTCAAAGGGCTGTTTGCCAAGGTGGAAGAAGAGGAGAAAAATATCCGCCGCAATGCGACTTCCCGTACGTCGGCGCTTTTGAAAAAAGTATTTGCCAAGCAAGACGCCAACCGGAAGTAGGCTGTTGTCACCCTGAGAATCTGCTTGCTATGGCACGCATCGTTCATCAATCATCACTAAAATATACTATGAAAAAGATCGTACTGACACTGTTTGTGGTCGCCTTCGGGTTGTCCGCAGCATCTGCCCAATTGTTGAAAGACCTGCAAAAAGGCGCCAAAGACCTGCTCGGCGGGGGCGAACTCAGCAGCGCCGAAGTAGGCAAGGGCCTCAAGGAAGCCTTGTCGAAAGGCGTGGAAAAAGGCGTGAACGACCTGTCGGCCACCGACGGCTACTTCAAGAGCATGTACAAAATTCTGCTGCCCGAAGAGGCGCAGAAAGTGACCACACGGCTCAAAGCGGTGCCTGGATTTTCCAATGTAGAGGCCGATTTGATTGAAAAAATGAACCGCGGCGCGGAAAAAGCGGCCAAAGAAGCCGCGCCGATTTTTGCAAGTGCCATCACCAGCATGACCATTCAGGATGCCATGGACATCCTGATGGGCGCCGACAACTCGGCCACCACCTACCTGCGCAAGTCCACCTTCCAGCAATTGTACGACAAGTTCAATCCGGTGATCGTGAAGGCGCTGGACGAGATTGGCGCCAATGAGCTGTGGCGCAGTGCTGCCACGGCGTACAACAACCTGCCCTTGGTGACGCGGGTGAACAGCGACCTGGACGACCACGTAACGACCAAGGCGCTCGACGGTCTTTTCGGCAAAATTCAGGAAGAGGAAAAAACCATCCGCCGGAATCCGGCGCTGCGTACATCGGAACTGTTGAAAAAAGTATTTTCCAAGCAGGACGGAAACCGGAAGTAAGAGCCTGTTCGAAAATGGCAACTGCCGGAGCGAAAAATCAGCAAGTAGTCTGCGCTTTACAGCCTTTTTGCTGCTCCGGCAGTTGTCAAATCCGGGAGAATTAATTTTTGTTGATCGTTTTGCAGTCGAATGCGTGGTCGAGCTAAACAATGCGCCCTGCACTACGTTGAAAGGCTGACTTATCTCGAAAGATTTTGCTTTTCACGCGTTCAACTTACCTTTCACTATGTTCGATTTTGCGCCTAACGGCCACGCTGCGTCTTACCCGGAACTTGATGACGAACTTGATGTGCAGCACATGTCCGACTCCAAAAACGTCCCCATGCATTCCCGGGCATTTGATTTGACCGACTCGGAGAAAGTAGCGCTCATTTCGGATCGCTTTGCGGAGATTATGGAAATTTTGGGTCTTGACCTGACCGACGACAGCCTGCGGGGCACGCCGAAACGCGTGGCCAAGATGTATGTGCAGGAGATTTTTCGGGGACTGAACCCGGCCAACAAACCGGAGGCAACTGTTTTTGAAAACAAATACCGGTACCGCCGCCTCGTCATTGAGCGCAACATTCCACTTCAGAGCACTTGCGAGCACCACTTTCAGCCGATTCTTGGCGTGGCGCATGTCGCATACATTCCGACCGACAAGGTGGTCGGATTGTCTAAACTGAACCGCATTGTGGAATATTACGCGCGTCGGCCACAGGTTCAGGAACGGCTGACGGTACAAATTGCCGACGAACTGAAGCGCACACTCCACACCGACGACGTGGCGGTGTACATTGACGCCAGCCACCTTTGCGTGCAGGCCCGCGGCGTGGAGCACCACGGCGCAAGTACCATCACTGCCGAATATTCGGGTCGTTTCCTGAATGAGGAGACCAAACGGGAGTTCCTGCTTGCCGTGCATTCCAAAATGCCGAACTGAGCATTGGGCACTCCCTGTTTATTTGTTGCCTTTTTTAAGGCAACACTTTGGTTATCATTCCATTGAACACATATTAAATTTCTTTCAATTTGTCCCAAAGGGTTGCATACCGGCTTGGGACAGGTGATCTTGCTGCCGATTTTCAAGGTACTGATAGCGAACAATACGGAACCATGAAGCCGGTGTAACTCCAAGATCGCGTTGTCTCCGACCGCAGGCTACCCCTGTGTACCTGCCGGTTGGGGGCGGCAGCGAAAAAGAACAAACAGCAGGAAACCCCTACCGGCCCCACCGGTAATTTTGGCTGCCCGCCGAGGACTCGTCCCGGTGGGCTTTTTTATTGTTTGTGGTACTACTATGTGTCCTTTCCGGAGGGTAAAATTTAAAAAAACAAGGCATTAAAAAATTGATTTTCAAAAACTTGAGAATGTATTAGATTTTTTTCAATGTATCAAAAAACTTGTTTGGTTGAATTGGGAGCCTGCAAATTGGCTGAATAAATTGCAGCGCTGCAACCAACCAACCGCATGGGCACTTCCGGTATTCATCCCTGAAATGGCCGGGCAAAAGAAGCAGAGTAGGGGGTCACATTATTAAATTGTAACAACATGAAATCCGTACCAGTAACTCGAAATCTCCTTCGTATCCCAACCGGGGCAATAGCCGCTGCCGTGCTCCTGTTGATGCTCGTTTGCGCCTCTTCCTGTCAAAAGGAACCCGAGGGCGCCTTGCAGGAGCAACAAGCCACCCAAAAACAGAGTGCCATGCGATCTTCAGTGGAGATGGAGATGCCGGTGGTACAGCATCTGCAGTGGCTTCTCGACAATGTTGTGCCGCTTGTAGCCGATGAAGCCGTTGCGGCTGCATTGAAGTCGGGGAATACCAATACTGCTGTGGTAACCACCAGATTGCAAGCGCTTGGTTTTAGCAACTTCGAACAATTTGCCCAGGCTTTCAACGACAGCGGAAGTACCGTGCAGGCGGCAATAAGTTCAGGTAGCCTGACACAGCAGCAATTGCTACAGATAGTTGGTAACCATTCGTTTGATTATAGTGCCGTGAATAGTGCCCTCGGCCATACTTCGGCGTTACCATGTACCCAGCAGTTAGAAACCGCGCTGGCATTAACTCCCATGGTCGTCCTCGCTGCCTCCGGTACCGGATGGGGAGCAGTCATTGCCGGCACAGTGCATGTAGTAACCGCCTATGTGAGCTATAAGGCTTGTCTTCGCGCAACCTACCCTGGTGTAGAAATTCCGTGATCTGTCCACTTTATTTTTTCACAATAAAAGCATTACACATGAAAAACACAGCACTTCTTGCGCTACTCGCCCTGTTGTCACTGGCCTCCTGCAATAAGGATACCAGGATGACATCTGCCGAACTGGAGGCGCTACAAGGCCGGCTGAATGCCGATCCGGAAGTAAAAAAACTCAATACGGCATTTAGCAAGCATTGTCGTTTGTTAGCCACATTCACTCCGGAAGAATTAAAAGCACTCCAGACGACGGTTCGATCCTGCGGCGTTTACACCTCTACCGCCTCAATTCCGGAATTAGAAAAATGCCTCGCCGGGAATCAATTCCGGGAGACATACATCGAGGCTGAAAAGCACCTCCGGGAATACGAAACCGGTCTGGAATCCGTCCAGAAGCGGTACTCCGAGTTGAGCCGGTTCAGTATCAAGGAGCGCCGGCTACTGATCACACGCCCGGATCAGGATTTACCGGATCACATTCTATCCGATTTTCAATCACGTAAAAAGAGTTAGCTATGAAAAAGAATATCCAGGCATTCGCGATTATTATTTTTCTCGGAGTCTCCCTGCGCGTTTTTGCGACAGCGCCCTGCCATACTGCATTTGCGGTTGATATGGCATTTGTTGCTCAGGAATATGCGGAAGACCTCGCCGGTTGCGCCGAGATGGTGGTCATGACAGGCCCATGCAAAGACGAGGCCGCATTAAAATATGCCTACAATACCAATATCGCCCTCAACGACTGGAGCAAGTGCTGCTGCACATACGGCTTGACTTGCTGCGGTGGTTAACAATCGGCATACCGTACGCGCATATCCCCTCCCGGCCGGCAGCAGTCGGTCGGGAGGTTTTTACTAACCCCGAATGATACCCGAAAACCAACCTTCTGCTGCACGCATTCAAATCAAATTTATACAGGCATGAAACACACTGCATCATCCACCCGCTTCGCATCGGTTCTCGTCTGCCGCGCATCCACCCGATTCGGCCTGCTTGCCGGCGCGTTTTTCCTGCTGCTTTCGGGCGCATGTTTCGGGACTACGGCACCGTTAGGGAGCATCCATTCCGGGCCTGAAACCTCTTCAGTTCAAATCAGCCACACCACCCTGCCCGACAACACTACCCACCTTCCGTGTACCGATCAGTTTGCCACAGATTTAGCCGGACTGGATTGGCGCATCGGAGTGAATGCCGATACTGGCTGGCAGGCGGTATTCTCCGTAGTCCTCCCGGTATTTACTGCTTACAAACGCTACAAGGATTGCCTGAAAACGGCCTATCCCGGTGCAGAAAATGCCCCCCGCTAAATATTGGAAAAGGTGGGCACCCGTCACAGCAAACCTTCTCTTACCAGGTCGTGCAAATGCACAATGCCGATGTAACGGCCGGCATCCAGAACCAACAATTGGGTAATGGAATGTTGACGCATCATCGCAAGCGCGTGTACCGCCAGCGCATCCGGGGCAATTGACTTCGGGGTAACCGACATGATCTCCCGGGCAGTAAGATGGGTGAAGTCCATGGGTTTGGCGAGCATACGGCGTAAGTCGCCATCGGTAATGACGCCTGTGAGCGCGCCGGCTTCATCAAGAACTGCGGTAGCACCGAGCCTTTTGGACGATATTTCCAGAATCACTTCGCGTAAGGTGGCATCCGGTGACACCGCGGGCGGCTCATGCAATGCACACAACTCATGCACCCGGAGGTACAGCTGTTTACCCAATGCCCCTCCCGGGTGGAATTTGGCAAAATCTGAAGGTGAAAAACCCCGCAGCGTAACCAAAGCCATGGCAATGGCATCTCCCAAAGCCATTTGCGCGGTTGTACTGACGGTAGGTGCAAGGTTGTTGGGGTCTGCTTCGTGCAGCACAGGCGTCCAGAGGACAAAATCGGCTTGCCGGGCCAGTGTACTGTCTCGATTGGCCGTTACAGCAATCAGGCTATTGCCAAAATTTTTCACCAACGGTACCAATACCTTGATTTCGGGGGTCTCGCCGCTTTTGGACAAACAGATCACGACATCGCCCGGCTGAACCATGCCGAGGTCGCCATGAATGGCGTCGGCGGCGTGCAGGAAAAGAGCGGGTTGACCTGTGGAATTAAGTGTGGCCGTTATCTTTTGAGCCACAATTGCACTTTTTCCGATTCCAGTAAGGATAACACGTCCGGTTGCGCGGTGTATCGCATCAAGGCAATCCGGAAAGTCCGGGGTATCGGTCAGGCTGTCTGCAAGAGCAAACAGCGCCTCCGCTTCAGTGCGAATGGTGCGTTGCGCGGTCAGTACCGTCAGGTTTTGTTTGCTTTCTTCCAAGTTGATTCAATCTTGCCGGGCAAAAGTAACACCGCCAACCCAAAGGGCCGGCGGTGTGGCAATACTTTTCCTCTATGCAGGCTGATCAAGCGTGCGCATTATCTGGTTAGTGCTTCACAAATTTCCCGGTGTAAAGCCTGTTTTTGCCGGTTACTCTTACCCAATAGATGCCCGGCACAAGCCTGCTGACAGGCATACGCAGAATCTGGTCGGTCTTGATGGAATAATCTGTTTGAACCAGTTGTCCTTCAACTGAAAAAATCTCAACCTGAAGCACTTCTTCGTCGGGGAGTAGAATTGAAGCCTCCTCGGTCACCGGGTTTGGCCGAATAAGAACCGGTTGAATGGTCGACGTTTCATTTGTGCTGGTAAAAATCGGATCAAAACGAGTGCCTGTGTTCAATACTGCTCCCGTTTGTGCATGCTGCACAAACGCCAGCACATAAAGCGAATCGTAATTGGACGTCCAGCCGCTCGGTTGGGTATGCGTGTAGGAAAAATTATACGTTGCCGATGCCCCCTTGGCCGGAAGCGTAATGGGGTCTCCGTTTATGTCGGTCAACATGGCTCGAAAGACATCGTAGTGCTTCGTCTCTCCATTCGGTGAGGCGTAGTTAACAGTACTTTCAGCCACTGCGACAAACAATTTGTGCGGGCCGGCCGGCGGGTCGCCTACCATGCGTACTGTGACGGAAGTCGTTTTGTTTGGCGCCGTTCCGCCCTCCTGGACTTCGATAGCAATCGGACTTTCCTGACCAAATGCCGCCTGAAGTGTAGCCGCAGACAAGAGTGGGGTGCTTACCGGAACAAGACTGCCGTTCAGAGCTACACGAGGGGTACCATTTACTCCGTAAGCCGAAGTACGTGCATTGTTTTGGGTTGGGTTGGCCAGGTAAATCTTGCAATCGCTGTACGGCACGGACGGATGAATCGAAAGGTGCCGCACCTCATTGGGGTATTGATCAATCAGGGTGTAAAAAGCAGGATTCTTGCCGGCACAGATGCCACAACGCGAATTGGTAAAATGCTCCAGCAAGACATAGCGCTTGGGCATGGATTGGGCACTAAGCGTAAGGCAGAGTGCGGAAAAGGCAACAAAGGAGAAGAGTTTCTTCATGATGATTAAAACTTGAAGTGAAAAGGGATGCAAATTTATTTCAGCGGGAATGGTGGGCGAGAACAAGCCCCGGGTTTTCATGGTCAAATGTCGGCAATGAAACAAAGTGGATGGCGACATGATTAAACCGTCGCTAAAAACTTAACAATAAATTCATATTGGCTCCAATACAGCAAATGATTGCAGCGTATTTTTGCGGCGCTTTGAGTTGCTTGCTTTTTGAGGTGTATTCACCCCAAACGGCAAATAAAAACTTGAATTCAAACACATGATCTTTGGTTTTATTGCCGATTTGCCGGCACATGCGTCGCTCCTTTTAGTTTTGTGCCTGGTCGCTGTTTGCATATTCGAGGCAATCAACGGATTCCACGATACTGCCAACGCCGTAGCAACCGTCATCTACACAAACACACTAAAACCCACTTTTGCAGTAGTTTGGTCGGGTTTTTGGAATTTTCTGGGGGTCTTGCTTGGAGGCATTGCCGTCGCTATGGGTGTGGTCAAACTGATCCCTTTGAACGACCTCATACTGCAACCGTTAGGCGAAAATATCTCCCTTGTTCTGGCAATTCTGTTCGCCTCGATCAGTTGGAACCTCGGCACCTGGTATTACGGTATTCCCTGCTCCAGTTCCCATACCCTGATCGGCTCCTTGCTCGGCGCCGGGTTCGCATTTTGGTCGGTACACGAAGGCGCCGGTCCAAACTGGGGTAAGGCAGGTGAAATCGGGCTTTCACTTTTGGTTTCGCCGCTTTTTGGATTCAGCATGGCAATTTTGCTGATGTATGTGTTGCGCCTGACCGTCCAAAAGCGAAAAGCCATTTTCAATGAACCCAAGCCGGATAAAGCTCCCCCTGGGTGGATTCGTGCCATTCTGGTTACAACCTGTACACTGGTCAGTTTTTTCCACGGATCCAATGACGGGCAAAAGGGAGTCGGCCTGATACTGGTGGTGCTCATGGCTTTCATGCCCCTGCACTACGCCATGAACCCGAATACACCCGCATCGGAGTTCAAAAATGCAGCCCGGAAAATAGAATGGCATCTCAACAGCATTCAGAATACCGATTATGCCGATCACCTTCGCGCATTGTCCAACCAGGCCGGGCGTGTCGCAATTGCCTTGGACAGCATGAAAGCCGACAATAAACAGCAACTGTTCGCTGTACGGAAAAATATCCAGTCCTTGGTCAAAAACCTGGAAACCGACTTGAAAATTGGTTTGATTCCAAAAGCCAAAACAGCAGAGATCAAACACGAACTGAAAACCCTGCGCACTTTCTACGAATTCGCGCCTTTATGGGCAATCGTGCTCATCTCCTTGTGTCTTGGTATTGGCACCATGATCGGTTGGAAACGAATTGTGGTCACGATCGGCGAAAAAATCGGAAAAACCCATTTGTCCTATGCTCAGGGAGCCAGCGCTGAATTGTGCGCGGCAGCCACAATTGGTGTGAGCACGGCTTTTGCACTCCCGGTCAGCACAACACACGTGCTGTCGTCAGGCATTGCCGGCACCATGGTTGCTTCAGGCGGGGTATCCAATCTGCAAAAAAAGACCATTAAAAACATCGCTTTAGCCTGGATACTGACCCTGCCGGTTACCTTTTTTCTGTCGGCAATTCTGTTCTATTTCCTGCGTGTGATCCTGTAAACCTGTCAGGTTTTTTCTTCCTCCAGATGTCCTGTCCAGCGTTGAACCAATCTGAACTCACTGAAAAAGACCCGTGCGATTACCCGCAATACGGTGTAAACCGGTATGCCGACCACCATGCCGATCACGCCGCCTAATTTGGCAGCAACAAGCGTTACGATGAATATTTCAAGCGGGTGCGCTTTGATACTGGCAGAGGTAATGTAAGGCCCAATCAGGTTGTTGTCAATTGTTTGGGTGAGCATAAATGCTCCCACAACCTTCAGTAACTGGGGCGCCAACATCGCAAAATCCGCCTCGATGTAATACGACAAGGTGAAAAAGGAACCCAGCGCAATTCCCATGATTGGTCCCACATAGGGAACAATATTGAACAGTCCCCCCATCACCCCGATTAAAAGCGCATTCGGCACACCGAGCAGCCACAAAGCCAGCGATGCAATCGCCATAAATGCCATCGTCTGGAATGCGAGGCCACGAAAATATCGGGTCAGCATGGCGCCCGACTCCTCCACCGCATGCAGCAGTTTCTCCTCCATTTCGGCAGGTACCAGAGCATGCAGGATGCCAATGGAGAGCTTGTCGTCCTTCAGGAAAAAGAACAGAATGAACGACACGGATGCAAAGGCCACTGCCACATTGCCGGCCGTAGCCAGAAATCCGCCGACGAAATCGCCCAGCATGGTCGGCTTGAACCATCCGCTCAGTAATTCCTGTGTGCGCTTGCCCAGTGATTGTCCGGGTTCCAGTAAGCCGATCTCGTGCAGTTGCGCATCCCAGTGTGCGAAAGGCCCTTTGAGTTTTTCGCCCAGCGCCGTGTAGTCAACAGTAGTGAGGTGCTGCACCTGAGCCATGATCGTCGGCACAAACAGCAACAACAGCCCGGCAATGATGAGATAAAAACTGAGCATGGCGAGCAGAGTGGCGCTCACCGGCCCCATTTGCCAGTGTCGAAAACGGATCTTTTGCTGAAAAAAATCCTTGATCGGGCGGCCCAACATGGCCAGCACACCGGCAATAAGCAGGTAGGCTACGATATCGGAAAAGTAGTAGGCCACAGCCGAAACGGCTATGGCCCCAAATATCCAGAACAGGTTATTTCGCACGGTTCGGATTTATGCTTGTTTACCGGGTTGCGGCGTAACGCCGGGCCACTTCAGCCCAGTTGACTACATTCCACCAGGCGATCACATAGTCGGGCCGGCGGTTCTGGTAGTGCAGGTAATATGCGTGTTCCCACACATCAAGGCCAAGAATGGGTTGCCCGGGTTTGTCGGCAATATCCATCAGCGGGTTGTCCTGGTTGGGCGTGCTGGTGATGAACAGCCCCCCGTCTTCGCCCACGCAGAGCCATGCCCAGCCAGAACCAAAGCGTGTAGCCGCAGCAGTTGCGAATTGTTTTTTGAACTCCTCGAGCGAACCGAAGGCTTTGTCAATCGCCGAAGCAAGATCGCCGCCTGGTGCTCCGCCTGCATTTGGGGCCATGATTGACCAGAAGAAGGTGTGGTTCCAGTGGCCGCCGCCATTGTTGCGCACTGCAGCGGGCAGATTGGAAATGTTGGCCAGAAGTTGTTCCAGGGTTTTGCCCTCGTGTTCGGTGCCTTGCAGAGCAGCATTCAGGTTGTTCACGTACGCCGCATGGTGTTTCCCGTGGTGAATTTCCATAGTGCGGGCATCAATGTGGGGTTCGAGGGCTGTGGGGACGTAGGGTAAGTCAGGAAGTGTAAAAGCCATTGTCGTTATTGGATTTGTCGTGATGTGAAACAAAAAACAATTTTGGAACAAGGCCAAAGGTAAGAAGTTCAGTTACTTGCCGCTAAAAAGATCAGCGCCCGATGTTCTCCTTTGAACACCGGGCGCATGATAAATGAATAGTGTTTGTTTGCCTGCATCGCCGGATTACGTGTGTGCTGCTCGAAAGGCGATGCCGCCGAAGGGTGGTGCGGCAATTGCTGCCGCGCGGAATGGTACCGCTGAGGGAGTTTCAAATGGGGGTTGGGGTCGGGGAGAAACGGATTTTGAGAAAAAAATGTGGGGGGTAAAGGAGGGCAATCAAATGTTGTAATGCGGTTTTTGTGATGCCCGGTACAAAAGTACCGTCTTCGGGCAGAATGCCAATCCGTGCAAACACCCGTTTTTTTATCAGGGAAAACCCTGAACAAGGTAATGCAGTCAGGCTCTTTTACCCTTTTTCAAACCACTTCAACCCCGCCACGCCGGCCAGAATTAACAGGAAACAAAACACCTGCGGCCAACTCCAGGCGGCCCGGAGGATGGCCACGTCCACCACTTTGCTTAGCACCAACGCCAGACCCATCCAGGCCGCAAAGGCTGTGGAGGGCGCGATCCCCTTCATCGCAAGTGAAAAAAAGTAGATGTTGCCCAGTCCGAAAAAAATGTAGCCCAGCAGCGGCATCAGGGCGAGCAAGCCTTCCATTTCAGTGAACAGGCGGCTGATGTGAAAAGACAGGATTTTTTTGAAATCCAGCATTTTCAGGCTGTAAATCCAGCAAACTTCGAGGCAGGCAGCGACGACTAATGAAAACCAGGGGTTCATGGCTCGGTACGGGAGGTTTGGGAAGAAGACGAGTCGGCGTTTCCGCTATGGGTAATGATTTTGCCTATCCACCCCGTCAGTGTATTCTGCCACTCGATGTACGGTTTCAGTCCGGGCAGGTTTTCTACTTTTTTCACGTCGAACCGCCAAAACGAAAACCAGTGCTGCATGAAATAGTCGCGCGGGTACTCGTATGGCAACCCAAATTCGCGGGGTTTGAAAAACTGGTGCTTGAGCGGCTTTAGTCCCGGCAAAAAACCCGTGCCGAAAATCCAGTCGAAAAAGGCAAACTTGGTGGCGTAGTTGGCGTAAAACACCTCCTGGTGGTTGGCGTGGTGCCACTGGTGCATTTCCGGGCCGTTGATGAAGTACTGAAGTTTGCCCGTTTTGGCATCAATATTTGCATGAATCCACATGCCCCACATCGCGTCGAGCAGGGCTTTGATGGGCACTACCACGGCCGCCGTCTCCACGTCGAGCAAAAAGATGATGGGGGCAAACTCAATCGTCTGGTTGATGATGATCTCCAACACATGCGAGCGCGAGCCGGCCAGCCAGTCCACGGTCTTCACGGAGTGATGTGCTTCGTGCGTGCGCCACAGAATTTTGCTGTTGTGCTGCCAGCGGTGGAACCAGTAAATGTACAGGTCGTGCGTGATGAGGAAAAACAACACCAACGCCCAGATCGGCCAGTGCGACAGGTAGCCGCTCTCCGCCATCCCAAGCGCGTGCTCCGACGGCGCGATGACATAGTCGAAGATCAGAATTTTGAGAAAATAACTCTGGATCAGGGTGTACCACACCATGTCCAGCCACCAGCCTTCGCGGAAAAACTTCATACCCTTCGTGTACGGGAAAAACCGTTCGAGGGTGATCATAAAGGTCATCCAGCAAAGGAGGATGATCGTGGTTAGGAAGACAAGAGACATTTATGAATTGATTCGATTTGCTCTGCGCGGGTTAATGGCAACGCGAAGTACGCGGATTTTGCAGACGCCCACGAATTTTTCCGAGTGCGACAACAATGGCAACGCGGAGTACACGGATTTTGCAGATGCCCGCAGATTTTTCCGAGTGCGACAACAATGGCAACGCGAAGTACGCGGATTTTGCAGACGCCCACGAGTTTTTCCGAGTGCGACAACAATGGCAACGCGGAGTACACGGCATTTTGCAGACGCCCACGAATTTTTCCGAGTGCGACAACAATGGCAACGCGGAGTACACGGCATTTTGCAGATGCCCGCGGATTTTTCCGAGTGCGACAACAATGGCAACGCGGAGTACACGGATTTTGCAGATGCCCGCGGATTTTTCCGAGTGCGACAACAATGGCAACGCGGAGTTCGCGGATTTTTCGGATGCCCGCGGATTTTCAAAATCTGCGGGTATCCGTTTGATCTGCGTGATCCGCGTTGCCATTGTTGCCGCGAGCGGAAGCTCACCGCACGCGCCGTAGCTTCTGCCGCTGCCCTACCTCACTGTCGTACACTTTTTTCACGCCGTCGCCCAGCGCCGCCTCGATGTCGCGAATGTCGCGTACCAGCCGTGCCATACCTCCCGGCTCCACCGACGCTGCCTGGTCGGAACCCCACATCGCCCGGTCGAGCGTGACGTGGCGCTCTACGAAGCAGGCGCCCATGGCCACCGCAGCCAGCGTGGGCGCAAGACCCGTCTCGTGACCCGAATAGCCGATCGGCACCTCGGGGTACAGGTGCTGCAGGGTGTGGATCATGCGCAAATTTAGTTCGTTTACGGCGCAAGGGTACGCCGAAGTGGCGTGCGCGATAAGCAGGTTGTCGGTGCCGATCTGATTGACCGCACTCGTGATTTCCTCCATGGTGGACATCCCGGTGGAAATAATCAGCGGCTTGCCGGTGGCTTTTTTCTTTTTCAGCAAATCAATGTCGGTGAGCGAGGCCGAGGCGGCTTTGTACAGCGCCACATCGAATTGCTCCAGAAAATCCACCGAAGGCTCGTCCCAGCAGGAAGCAAACCAGGTGATGTGGTGCTCCCGGGCAAATTTGTCAATCGCGGCGTATTCGGCTTCGCCAAACTCGACCTTGTAGCGGTAATCAATGTAGCGCATACGGCCCCAGGGGGTGTCGCGCATGATGTCCCACTGGTCGCGGGGCGTACAAATTTCCGGGGTACGTTTTTGGAATTTCACGGCGTCGAAGCCTGCTTTGGCCGCTTCTTCCATGAGTTTCAGGGCGATGTCAAGCGACCCGTTGTGGTTGATCCCGATTTCGGCGATGAGGAACCCGGGCTGTCCGTGGCCGATCACCCGGCCGTTTTTTAGCGTAAATGTTTTCATATCAAAATTTGTGTGCGTTGTTCAATGATGTATTCGGCGAACTCACGAAACGCACCTTTACCCCCGTCGGATTGACACACATAATCCACCACCGCTTTCACTTGCCGCATGGCGTCGGCGGGGCAGGCGCTCAGCCCGACGAGTTGCAGAATTTCCAGGTCGTTCATGTCGTCGCCGATGAACGCGACCTCCCCGGCCTCCAGCCCGTGCTGCTCCAGAATGGCGTGCAACTGGGCTGCCTTGTTTTTGATCCCGAGGTACAGATGCGTCATCTTCAGTTTTTCGGCTCGGCGTGCCACGATGGCCGAGTTTTCCCCGGTCATAATGCCCGTGTCAACTCCGCAGAGATTGCGCAGGCGCTCCACGCCCATGCCGTCGCGGATGGAAAAACGCTTTAGTTCCTCGCCCTGCGCGGAGTAGTACACTCCCGCGTCGGTCAGCACGCCGTCGCAGTCGGTCAGCAGGAGTTTGATTTTGTTGGCCTTGTTCATTGTTCGCACTTCGTAAGTTGTACTTCCTAAATCGCCGTCCATCCCCCGTCCACCACCAAATTTGCTCCGGTCATGTAAGCCGAGGCATCGCTTGCCAAAAACACGAGCGCGCCGCGGTAGTCGGTGGGTTGGGCCATGCGACCGAGTGCGGTTTTTTGGCTGTAGTTTTTCACAAAAAACGGCTGCTGGTTGTTTTCCACACCACCGGGCGTGAGCGTGTTCACCCGCACACCCTTGTTGCCCCAGTAGGCCGCCAGGAAACGGGTGAAATTGATAACCGCGCCCTTGGTGGCCGGGTACGCCGGCGATTTGAAAAATGTCTGCTCGCCCTGCTCGTTCCGGTAAATACTCTGATCCGGCCCCACCATGCCGTAGGTAGAGGCGATGTTGATGATGCTGCCGCTACCCTGCCCGGCCATGATTGTGCCGAACACCTGCGAACAAAGAAACACGCCGGTTACGTTCACATCGAGCGATTTTTGCCACATGTCCAGCGGGTAATTTTCAAACATGGACTGCGTGGCGGCCATAGCCGGATTTTCGAACATGTCGTTGATGGCGGCATTGTTTACCAGCACGTCTATGCGTCCGTACCGGGCCAGAATGGCGTCGCGGCCTTGCTCAAGGGAGTTTTTGCTGGTCACGTCCACCGCAATGCCGAGGTGCTGCGGGCCGAGTTCGGCAGCGAGTGCGGCACAGGCATCGGCCCGCACATCGGCCACCACCACGTTGGCGCCCGCCTCGGCCAGCGCCCGGCAGTGCTCGCGCCCAATGAGGCCACAAGCGCCAGTGATGATGGCGGTTTTGTTGCTCAAGGAAAAAATGTCCATTTTTTTTAGCGATGAGTGATGAGCGATGAGTGATGAGCGATGAGTTGAGAGGACTCTACGGTACTCATCACTCATCGTTCATCACTCATCACTAAAAATTAGTATTTCGTTTTTCTGAACACCATCTCCAGCACCTCGCCGCGCAGGTACGCCGCCGGGTTGCCGCTTTCGATGGCTGCTTTGAGCACCGGCAGGGCGTCTTCGTAGGCGCGCAGGGTGTAGTCAATGTCAGCGTCGCTGTGGCTGAAACTCATGTTATGAAAACCGGCCCAGAGCACGCCGCGCTTGAGCATTTCCTGCTGCATGAGCGTTTTGAGCACCAGCGGATCGCCGCCTTTGTCGGTGAAATTGACGATACCACGGCAGTCGAACCCGCCGCAACTCGTGAAATCCTGCATCTGAAAACGCGCCGCCAGGGCGTTGTAGCCGTCCTTGAGTTTTCGGCCTTGTTTGGCCAAATGCGCGGGCACGTTTTTCTCTTTGATTTCCGAAATAGTGGCGATAGTAGCCGCCAACGACAGCGCCTCGCCGCCGAAAGTAGTGAAAATAAACACGTCGTGTTCGCCCCGGCTGATCACGTCCTTGCGACCGGTGAGGAACGACACGGGCATGCCGTTAGCCACCGCCTTGGAGAAACAGGCGAGGTCGGCCTGTACGCCGAAGTATTCCTGCGCGCCGCCGGCAGCCACACGGAAACCGCTCCACATCTCGTCGAACACGAGCAGCGAGCCGTTTTTGCGGGTCAGGCGGGCCACTTCCTGCAAGAAATTTTCCTGCGGCGCCTCGAACACGTACGGCTCGAGAATAACGCAGGCGACATCGTCGTCCAGCACGGCGCGCAGGCTGTCGAGGTTGTTGTAGGAAAATGTCTTGGTCAGTTCACGCACCGCTTCCGGGATGCCGGCATTGCGCAGCGTGGTGGCGATGTACCAGTCGTGCCAGCCGTGGTAGCCGCAGCACACGATTTTGTTGCGGCCCGTATGCGCTCGGGCGAGTCGCACGGCGGCGGAGGTTACGTCACAGCCGGTTTTGGAAATACGCACGCTTTCGGCATGGGGCACGGTTTGCTGCACGAGGGCGGCGGCTTCGTACTCCAGCCGGTGCATGAGCGAAAACGTGATGCCTTTTTCCAGTTGCTCGCGGATGGCGTTGTCCACCCGCTCGTAGCAGTAGCCCAGCGAGATGGGACCGATGCCCATGTTGTAATCAATATACTCGTTGCCGTCCACGTCCCATACATGCGAGCCTTTGCCGCGCTCCAGGTACACGGGAGCCATGCCGCGGCTCCACTGGCCGGGGCCTTTGGCTAAAGTCTGGCTGACGGGATGCATGATCTCTTTGGCTTTCGCCAAAAGTTCGAGCGAGCGGGTGATGTCGGGGTAGTTGGCGTTTAATGAAACGGTGTTAGGCATATTTTCGATTGATTCGATTGATTCGATTGATTCGATTGATTCGATTGATTCGATTGATTCGATTGATTCGATTGATTCGATTGATTCGATT
>JAEUUV010000005.1 GCA_016787285.1 Saprospiraceae bacterium
TCGTTTCGGGATGTTTTGTTTATCGGTATTTGCTTTTTTCCGATTTGTACGCTCATGTCGCCGATTTCTTCCACGTGGGATAGATTGACAATGTATGACCGGTGCACGCGCATTAGCCCGGGCACCTCGGCCAAGATTTCGCCGATTTGTTTGAGTGTTTGCGTAATCAGGATTTCTTTTCCGGGTGTTACCAGCCGGCAGTAATAATCGTCAGCCTCCAGCCACAGGATATCGTGCAGGAACAGCCGAACCAACCGGTCTTTGGATTTGATAAAAATCCGGTCTTGAAACAGGTACGTTTGCTCGGTGGGTTCCGGTGTGGACGGTGGTGGGGGAGGGGTTATGGAGGCCCGGCTTATGGCCAGATCAATAGCGTGTTTCAGGTCTTTTCCTCGGAATGGTTTGCTCAAAAATGCGGCGGGCATGGTTGTTTTGGCTCGGGCAAATGTGGCGTCGTCGCTGTTGCTGGTGAGGAAAATGATCGGGATATTTTGCTTGAGGTTCATCCGGGTTGCGGTTTCGATGCCGTCCATGGCGCCGTCCAGTTGGATGTCCATCAGGATCAGGTCGGGTGACACGCCTGGAACCAGTTCCAGGGCTTCTTCGCCGCTGCTGCACTGCCCTGCCACGTCGTATCCCATCTCGGCCAGGCGATCGGCCAGATCGGCTGCGATGATCGGCTCGTCCTCGACGATGAGAATGCGGATGTGGTCCATTTCGGGGGCTAAGGTAGGGCATGCTTGTAAAAAAAATACGGGGATGACCAACGTCATCCCCGCACACCGGAATATGCCGACTGGCTCTTACATCTTTTGCCACCTCGCCATCAGTTCGGCCTTGACAATTTTGCTGATGGGAACAGGCATGTTGTTGATGGTAAGAAACGTATCGCCGATTTCGTCAATGTGCGTCAAGTTGACCAGATAGGAGCGGTGTACCCGCATCATCTCCGGCGTGCCGGTCAGCACTTCGTCAAACCGCTTCAGCGTCTGGGTCACGAGCAGCTCCCGCTGCCGGGTGACGATTTTGCTGTAGTAGTCGTATGCCTCCACCCAAAGCACGTCCTGCAGGAGCAGTCGTATTGTTCGGTCCTGTATTTTTATGAACAGGCGATCCCGGAAGAGACACGCCTTGTTTTCGGCAGTAGGAAGACGTGTTATGGAGGCTCGCTCTGCGAGCAATATGTTGGTGCCGTTCATGTTGCGACGTTGGGTTTGTAATAGTTGTTTGTGTAAAATTTGTCATTTCGTAGAAATCCGTCCGCGCTATGGGGCTGCCGCACTTGATTGCCCTTTTAGAGTGGACGGATTTCTACGAAATGACAACGTGTGTCACGGCAGCCGTTGCAGCACCACCTTCCGCACCACACTACCCGCTGCCGTCTGCAAACGCACCGTGTACACCCCACTGCTCAGCCACGAGCCGGTATTGGAGCGTCCGTTCCAGGTTAGTACGTTCGGCCCTGCTACCGCTGAAATCGGGCGGCGCACCACCTCGAGGCCTTGTGCGTCGCTGATCGTAAGCATCACTTCTTCGGCCTTCGGCAAACTGAACCGAAGCGTCGTTTCAGTCGCAAACGGATTGGGTTGCACATCAAACGCTACGGTAGCGTCGAAGTCGGCGTTAGTACTTGTTGTTTGCCACTCAAACGGCACCGGATTCTCGATGCTGCCCTGGTGTTGGTTCGGCGCGAAGTACATCGTTTCCGTCAGGTCATGCACCGTTTCGGTAGCGTCGTTGTACAGTTTGAAGCGCAACAGTTCGCCGGGTGTGTTGGCGTACATGGTCAGGAAGAACAGGTGGGCATCAAGCGGTTCGATGTAAATCGCCTGTGCCGTTCCGCGGACTTCGTTGCCGACAAACACGCCGAGTTCCATGTCGCTCGTGGTGGCGTTTTCGCCGTTGGAGCGGATCATGCCGATGAGGGTGCTGCTGTGCTCGAATTGGGTCGGGTTGACCGTCCAGTGCGACACCGAAGGTTCCGTTTCGCCGCGTGCCTGCGATGTATTTTCGGTCAGCGGAGCGGGCGGAGGCGGGTACGTCAGCGCACTCGGGTTGGCCAGTTTGATCTGGTAACCGTTGGGTGGCATCATGTATTTCAGGTTTCCAAGCCAGCGGTAAATGGTGTCGGGAGGGATCACCACTTTGGCATACTGTGCAAAACCTACCTGGCTTTTGATAATATCACCAGGCTGAGCAGATACCGAAGCAAGGGCATCGTCAATTGCCAGCGAGTAGTTGGGCACATACCCGATCCAGTTCCAGCCGGATACCAACGGAATCGGCGTGGTGGCCGGATCAATCGGCGAACCAATCATGCGCAGCGTATCCGGCTGATCGGCACGGTAAATGTACATGGAGGTGTTGTTCAGGCTCGGAAGCGCTCCTACCCAGGAGCCGGAATTGTACAGGGAGAACGGCCCCTGACTGCGGATCAGGTCATTTTCCGGGTGTTTGAGCGAAGCCAGTGCAGCGCCAAGGCTGTTGTCCGGGAATGCCAGGTTGAACGAAATCCAGTTCCAACCGAAGTTGAGCGGCACTTCGCGCAACAGCAAGCCTCCGGTATGCACCACTTGCGGGGTGTTCGGCGTGCCGATGACATTGTCCGGCTGGTACGTGAACGGCTCCAGTACAAAACCATATCGCTGGCATTCCGACGCATCCCACACCTCAATCCGGATCGGATCAAGCATGTCGTCGGGATTGCCGTAAATGGTGAGATAGGCTAAATACGTGTCCAACAGCGGGACGTATTGTACGTTGACCTTGCCGCGTAATTCGTCGTTAATGTATGCCGCCACGATGTCTTCCGGGTCGGCCGAGAACACCCCTTCGATGTTCACCTTGAGTACCATACTCATGGTGTTTTCGTACAAGGCGGCATTGACATAGCTATATGGCGGACGGCACACGACACGTACGCCGATGGGCAAACCTTCGTCGCCACCCATGAAAAATGGATTTTGCCCCGTTTCGGTGCGCAGCGTGATCGAGTCCGACCAGCGGCCGAAGGCCAGCGACGAGTCAATATGGAAATTGATCGGGCGGATTTCGTTCGCCGCCAGTGTCCCCTGATCGGGCGAGATGTGTACCCAATCCGGCGCATTCAGGATTTTGAACGGCACGGGGTAGCCGCCACGGTTGTGGATGTTGGCCACCGTTGTTCTGTTTTCGTCCTCGTACTTCGTCATGCCGATACTGTCGGTCAGCCAGGCCAGTTCGTTGCGATCCACATAAAATTCCCAGACGCCGTTGTTGAGTTTGGTACCGTTGAACACGTTGCCGGTCAGGTCCTCAATGCCGTGCAGTTCGGCACGAAGGATGCGGTTCTCAAACTCCTCGTTGTTGAAGGTGGGGTCGAGCACGATCTTGTTCTCAAAACAGGTCATGTTAATGCCAATCAGGTCGTTCGTCGTGGCGTCGTACAGTTCCACTTTGCCTACGGGAGGAACGAGTTTGTCGCAGTTGACATGCTGGTTGAACGTGAAGGAAATTTCATCGCCCACATGGTACACTCCGTCCGACGGCTGCGGTATCCCCACAATGCTCGGCGGTTCGCGGTCTATGCGGCCTTTGATCACTTCCGAGAAACCAGGTTTTGCGCTGGCATCGCCGGTACATACCGCCCAGGCATGGATTTCATAAGGCCCGTCGCCCAGACCATTGGTTTCCCAAATAAAATTGGTGAAATCGGCGCCGAGCAGCAAGGTATCGGGACCGGGTTTCCGGAAGGTATCTGCTTGTGTATTGTAAAAACCGGACCATCTTGGATTGAATGCCTCGAATTCGCCTCCAGCCGGGGGGACTATATTGATCCAGGCGCCATCGCCATCGGAACGGCGGTACTGTACCCGCACCAACTGAAAATCGGGAGAATTCAGGTCGTAACCGGAGACTGTAATACGACGTTCCGTTCCAGGTTGGATCGGATCATTTTTGAGTATCACCCAGTTTTGTTCCGGGACATTGACGGCCACTTCGCTGCACGGACGGATGAAGTCCACGCCGAGGTAAAGCGAGGAAACGAATTTTGAGGCCGGGTCTGAGGCGATGGAAAGGTCGCCGGTGTACTCACATTCGGATACCTGTACCACCTGAAGGCTGTCGTATTCGTATTCCACCGGTCCGCGTTCCACTGTCAGAGTGACCGGTATGGACTCTTTGTATGGCACCAGGTATTGCACCAAATTGCCGTTCAGCACTTGCCCGTTCAGTTTTACGACCGCCCCATCGGGGTTGGAAGAAGGCACAACGGTTAGCCCGTAGGTCCAGTCCTCGTTGGTGGCGCTCAGGTTGCCGAGGTTCATTTGGAATACGGCCGGTTCATTCGCCGGCACATTGATCGCCACAAATTGGGCGCCTTTCCCAAGGGCCAGGTTGGGCGCTTCGCGATTGGCGGTGCTGTCTTCCCAGGGGCAGGATGATTGCCCTGCTTTCGTACGAAACACCGGCGTTTTGTACACAGAATCCATGGCCACATCTACAGAGAAGGCATCGCCCGGGTCATCATCCGCAAGGGAATACCCTACTGTCAGGCCTTTTTCAGTGCCGTCATCACTTTTGGTGGTGCCATCGCTGAAGGTGGAGGCAAACTGAATCAAGCCCACCACGCCAAATTTATTAAACTCGAACCCGATATGCGTTGCCGCCGAAACTTCGCTGATGTCGGCTTCAGTGGTTGATGTTGCACTTATTGTGTCGGCAGTCTCGGAATATTCATAACTGACCCCGGCATCAAAGGAGATATTCCGTACCAGTTTTGCCTTCTCTTTCAACCCGGCGTTCCGATCCAAAATAGCCTGCCAGCGGTTCTTGGATTCCACAAAACGGATCACATCTGCCGGCGTGGCATCCGGGCTTATCGCCAGCGAGTCGAGGTACCGCATCACTTGTGTCTCGATGTAGTCTTGTGAATACATAAAAACGGTAGCAAAGGTATCCGGCTCAATAGTTGTCACAGTTTTGACCGATGTGGTACAAAACGTGTCGTTGAACGTAACCTGATCGGCAAACCCAAAAATCAGGTTGAATGCTTCGCCCATATAGATATCGCCTCCGCTACCAACCACCCCGTCGCCGTCGCTGGTAGCGATGCGTTCGGAAACGGTTAAACACGTTTGAAACGAGGTGTCGGTCATTTTTTGATACGAGATCAGAAACTCGGTCCCGATGTCAAAAATGGGACCGGCGTTGTTGATGACACCGACAAGTGGGGTGCCGTTAATAATCTCCACATTCCCGCCGAGGTGGAGTTCGAGGCCGCCGCCGCCGCCTATCTGGCTATCGGACCAGGTGTAGTAGTTTTTACAAACGGTGGAGCCTTTCTCCAGATACGCCTGGCTGCCGTCGCCCGGAGGGTCGCGCAAGATTACGCTCGGCATTTCCGGTAGTAACGTCGTAAAAGTCTTTTCCTTGGACCGGATACCGGTCACCACGGCTTGTACGACCAGACTACCCGACCTGCCGGCGAGCGAGGTGCCGATAATCTGCAAGGTTTTCAGGTATGGCGGGGAGGGGTTGGGGTCTCCAACCCTGAAACGGTATTTCAAAACCTTGTTGGACATGGCAGTATCCAGGCCTGTATCCGAAAAGCCGTTGATAATGCGGAAAGCGGCCGTGTCCAACGGGCATAGCCCATCGTCCAGCGTATCGCCGTTCATGGGATCAATAATGGGCACATACTGCTCAACTAAACCAATGGACAATAACACATTTTCTCCCTTTTCAAGCACATATTTAGGCGGGGTGCAGCCCGGGAATGGGTCCAGCCCACTGTTGATCGCTACTTCAGGCGCGGCGAAATAGATGAAATCAATGGTTGTGTCCTGCTTGGTTAGATCAATCGTCGCTCCCCCTTGTACCTGGAATGCGGATTTTATATCCGGGTCGGAGTGCTCTACTACCGCCACCGTCAGGCTTTCCAACGGCGGCAATTCGTCAAATATGTAATTGCCTTCCTGATTGTCCAGAATGATCTGGCGTTCAAGGCAGCCATCAGCCGAACGCACTTTTACCACACAGATGGTACCTTGCCCCATGCCCGGCGGTGCTTTGATGACCGATTTTTTGCACAAGCCGCCGGCCACCTGGCCGGTGACTTTGCGGGTGGTGATGTCGTTGAATAAAATCCCGGCAATAGGACTTATGACATTGTTGACCTCCCAGAATGCGGGGATAAAATTGTGGTCTTCAAACACCGGGGTCAGTATAGCCGAGGTGCCGGGGTCGAACTCAACCACAAATTTGCCTGTGGAGTCTGTGAATACCTTGGGGTCGTAGGAAGCGCCGTTAACCAAAATTTCGACGTTTTTGGCAAAACAGTCTGTGTTTTTGTACCGCACATATCCCGACACGGGTATGGTGGAGCGGTCCACAAAATCCACCTGGTCCACCGATGTAACACTGGGGTTAAGGGTGACCTGACGGGTGTTTGGCGTGAACTCATGCGGGGTGGTCATCTGCCTCGGCGCGAACGGCGACCATTCTGCGCCATAGTTTGTCCCAAAGTTCAGCAAAACCGAACCCATATTGTTCAGCCGGTTGCCGTTGCCTTCATCAAGTGGAAAATAGACCCGCAAGCCTGCTTCCGCCATCACCCGTGGCCGGTATGCGTGCGAAAGGATGCTGTCCACCAGAAGTGTGGTGTCGTAGAGGGCCAATTCGTCAATCAACCCGCCGAAGTGATCGGTGTAGCCGCCTCCACTGCTGCGAGCGCCCAACACCCATACTTTGCTGGTGTCCGACCAATTGCCGGTAACCCCCACAAAGGTGTGGTTGCCGATGAGCACGCCGTTTTTGTATGCGGCTACCGTCCCACTGGTGCTGTCAATGGTGAACGCGAGGTGCTGGTAGCCGACTCCCAGAGGGCCGAAATTTTTCTGCTGGCCATTCAGGTAGAACCAAATATCGCTGTTCAACCCGTTTTCCCGCAGCATAAGCCTGAAATCATTCGAGGGCCAGGTTTTGGAAATCAGGCATTGGTCCCCATCCGGGCCCGCGCTGTTGACCCAAAGTTCGAGGGTGCTTTTGGGCGTCACAGCGAAGTCGGGCAAGGTGGCATAATCGTTTTGGTCGCGGGTGAATTTGAGCGACCGGTACATGTAAAAGTCCTTCATCGGATCGGCCAGAAAGGTGGTGCCTGTTCCGTAACTGGCCGATTCGATGCGGTAATATCCTTCTTCGTTGGTTTTGCCCATGGTGCGCACATACGGGCGATCAGGGTTGAAAGAGACTCCACAGAAATAGAGCTTGTTCCGGCGAATGACATCGAACGACCCGGTGCCGAGTTCTTCGTCCAACTTCCAGTAGTACTTCAGCCCAAGGGTTTGGGAAGATGCCGTGCCCATCATCACCTCGCCAAAGTCAAGTTCATCGAGGCGGCGGTGGTAAATGCGCAGTTCGTCCAAATAGCCTTGCCAGGTGCCGGCTGCGCCGGTGCGGGCGCCAAGTCGAAGTTCTGCTGCTGAAGATACGGGGGGCAGGTCGTTGATCTCCACCAGAATACCATTCACATATAACCTGCCTTTGCCGTCGGAATCTACTGTAAGAGCGACGTGGTTCCAGCCGTTTTTGGTGCTGTCGGGGAATACAGCGCTGAGCAATGCGGCACTGTTGTCCGTTTGGGCTATTTCAATACCTTCATTTCCACTGCCGCTGTTTATCGGGCGTACAAAAAGCGGAAACGGGTGCAGGCTGATGATGCCGGCGTTGGCCGTTGCACTGGTGGTTTTGATCCAAAAACTCAGTGTCCACTCGCCGTTGTTGAGCGGCAATAGCGTGTCTGCACCGCCATCTGATTTCGCGAAAGCGCCGGCAGTAGTGTTGAATTTTCCGGAGAAACCTTGCAAGGGTGTCAGCGTAACCAACGCATCCGGTACAGGGCGGCCGTTGGGGGTTTGTATCCAGCCCGTGACCACTCCGTTGGGCACTTGAAAGCCGACGGCTTTGCCCGGTATGCCTTCGCCATAGTCGTTTATAGCCCGCACCTCGTAGTTGTACGCACGCCCGGCTATGACATTGAAATCGTTGAAGTTGCGGGTTTTACTGTCCACCAAAGCCAGAAACACACCGTCGCGGTATATCTTGAATCCTTCACTGGCCAAAGCGCCTAAGGGGTTAATATCCCAAGACAATTGAATGCGGTCGAGCAATTCACCTTGTGAGGCTATGACGAATGGCGCGAGTGGCGGCACCAGAAAACGCGACCAAAAACCCATGGTGGAACTGTTGGCCGGCGACGTGGTAATCCCGATCGCTGTCTGGCCAAGGGAGTAGCTGGAGCGGCGTTGTACGGAATACGCATCCGTGGCGTTTCCGAAATTAAAAAACACCTCGCCTTGTGTGATCTGCGCATCAACCGGAGCACAGGCGGCATCCTGTTGGGCAGTAAGCGTAAGCGAAAAAGATAAAAATGTGCCAATAAGCAGCACACTAGTGTATAGTCGTATGCACATACTCAATCAATTTAAAACAGTGAGAAGGAAAGAGGATCGTCACATCGTCTAATTGATCCGTATGTACACCCACAGGTTCATGTTTACCGGGCGGGTTTCATTGGCGTTTTCTCCGCCGGTTCCGGTATTTCCGGTATGCTGATTTACGGTGATGCCTGTCGTGGCATCATACATGATGTTCAAATTTCCCGGGGCGCCATAGTCGTTGGAATCACCGTTGGCAGTTGCTTCTTTCGAATTGCCTGTTGCGGAACCGACGCCCCACCAGCCTTTGGTACCGTGTTTGTGGCCAGGGTCGGTTATGGTGTGTGCGTGGTTCATGGTGTGCGTATGGTTTTTATAAGCATCGTCTTGCACTTGGGCAATGGGGGATGAATTGTCGCGATCCGGGTCGTTATTGGCCCCGCCGCTGAACTCCTGTGCCCGAAAAAACACGCCGCCGGCATCGGGGAGGTTGGTCATAGAGGTGAGAATATTTCTCAGGGCAGTGCCGGATGCAAGTGGCGCGCCGTTCATTGGAACCCAGCAGTCTCCGTTGACGGTTGCAAACTGCGTGGGATTTAGTATGGAAAATTTTACATCCCCAACGGCTCCGGAGCATACCACCTTTTGTGCAAAGGCCACCGAGAGGGCATACGGCGAGTAGGAAAGTTCGCTGCGAGGGGTCAGTTCGTAAGAACCGATGCGCACGCCGAGGTAGAGGGTGGTGTTGAAGTCTGAAGGATCCAATGGCGTTACGCTGCCCAGATAATGGCTGTAAATCCCGCCGATAACATCCACAGTGGCCATCTCTTCCCAGACGTGGCTGCCGCCCATTTCCTGGGTGTACAATCGGAACGTGACGGCCTGCGGCCCATCCGGCACGGATGCGCCGGTTGCCGTTTTCAGCGTACCCTGAATACTGAGTTTGGGGTTTTGGGCCATAAGTTCAGGTGTCAGTAGTAGCGTCAACCCCAAAACGAAAAGCGTGTACAGGGCTGTAGCGCGAAGCAGAGTAGACGAAAAATTGGTACGAGTAGACTTTTTCATGTAGGCGACAATTTATTGAATTATGTTAGATTAATCTGGTGTACGAACAGCGCCGTTCAGCGTGTTCGATAACTGTAGCGCAGCGCGGGCTTCGTTCGCAGCAACAAAACAGCGACATACGACCCGTAGCAATCCGGTTGGGCCACTCCGGGCTACGTATTGCGGCACTTCCAATAAAATAAGGTCGAAAACTAAAAGCCGAAACCGCCGTAGAACCGGAGGCGCATCATCCCGACAAAGCGGGCACAGGCAAGTCAAGACCTTTCTCGAGATTAACTGCGGATTAAATCAAAAGCAGATCCGAATACGAATTTGCTAGCGGCAAATGTATTAATACGTACGGAACATGAGCGTATCAAAATGAGTACACGAGCGTATCAAAATGGGTATACGAGCGTATCAAAAACGGTTTTATTGGGTAGGAGACCTTGCTTTTCAACATGATAAAGGTCTCAGTGTGCAGGCAGCCTGACATCGGTAAAACAACGCGAAAAAAAAATGCGGGGACGACTACCGTCACCCCCGCACAATCGAATCAATCGAAATAATCGGGACAATCGAATCAATCCAGTACTACGGCAGCCGCTGCAGCACGACTTTGCGCACTACACTACCCGCCGCCGTTTTCAACTGTACTGTGTACACTCCGCTGCTCAGCCACGAACCGGTGTCGGAGCGTCCGTTCCAGCTCAGTGCGTTTTGTCCGGCTACCGCCGAAATGGGCTTGCGTACTACCTCGCGCCCTTGCGCATCGCTGATGGTGAGCGTGAGTTCTTCCGCCTTCGGCAACACAAAGCGAAGCGTCGTTTCGCTGCTGAACGGGTTGGGATGCACGTCGAAGCCCAGTGTGGTACCGAAGTCCTCTTCGGTACGCGTGGTCGGCAGTTCAAACGGCACCGGGTTATCCACACCGCCCTGATGCTGGCCGGGAGCAAATAGCATCGTCTCCGTAAGGTCGCGCACCGTACCTGTCGCGTCATCGTACAGTTTGAACCGTAGCAATTCACCGGCCGCATTCGCATACGTCGTCAGGAAGAACAGGTGCGCATCCAGCGGCTCGATATAGATCGCCTGCGCGGTACCGCGAACCTCGTTGCCGGCAAAAGCAGCGAGTTCCATGTCGCTGGTGGTAACGTTTTTGCCTTCGGCGCGGATCATGCCGATCAGCGTATTGCTGTGTTCATACTGCGTGGGCTGTACCGACCAGTGAGCAACAGCCGGTGTTTCCGTTTCTCCACGTGCCTCCGTCAGATTTCCAGTGAGCGGACTCGGTGCCGGCGGATAGGTCAGCGTGCCGGCTTGTGCCAGTCGTACCTGATAGCCGTTGGGCGGCGACATGTATTTCAAATTACCCACCCAGCCGAAAGTTGGGTTGATATACTGCGCGAACGAGAACTGGCTTTTGACGATGTCGCCGATCTGGGCGGGCAGAGATGCCAGCGCGTCGTTCACCGGCAACGAGTAGTTGGGCACATACCCGATCCAGTTCCAGCCTGCCACCACCGGAATATTCGTCGTCAGCGGGTCAATGGGCGTACCCTGCATGCGCAAGGTGTCGGCCACATCGGCGCGGTAGATGTACATGGTGGTGTTGTTCAGGTTATTGAGCGTGCCGAACCAACTGCCGGCGCTGTACTGCGAGAACGTCGTTTGGCCGCGAATCAGGTCGTTTTCGGGTTGATGCAGCGAAGCCAGTGCCGCGTTCAGGCTGTTGTCCGGGAAGGCCAGGTTGAAGGAAAGCCAGTTCCAGCCGTAGCCGAACGGCACTTCACGCAGCAACAAGCCGCCCGTGTGCACTACCTGGGGGCCGGTAGGAATGCCGATTACGTTGTCGGGCTGGAAGGTGAAATTTTCAACCACAGAGCCGTAGCGCTGGCAGGCTGAAGCATCCCACACTTCAAGCCGAATCGGCTTGAGCATATCCGACGGATCGCCGTGAACCGTCAAATATGCCAGCCAGGCATTTACCTGTGGGACAAACTGAACGGTGGCGCGACCGCGCAACTGGTCATCAATGAAAGCGGCTACAATATCTTCCGGGTCTGCTGAAAACACACCCTCGATGTTCACTTTGAGCACCATGCTCATGGAATTTTCATACTGAGCCAGGTTAACGGCAGGGTAGGGCGGGCGGCACACCACCCGCACCCCGATGGGCAGCGGCTCGCTGCCGCCCATGAAGAAGGGATTCTGCCCGGTTTGGGTTTCCAGTACAATGGTGTCCGACCAGTGGCCGAAAGCCAGCGAGGAGTCAATGGTGAAATTCACCGGCCGGATTTCATTGGGCGCCAAAGTCCCCTGGTTGGGTGTGACATGGACCCAGTCGGGTACGCCGAGTATTTTGAACGGTACCGGGTAGCCGCCCCGGTTGTGGATGTTGGCGATGCCGGTTTTGGCCTCATCCTCAAATTTGGTGATGCCGAGGCTGTCGGTCAGCCAGCCAAGTTCGTTGCGGTCCACGAAAAATTCCCAGTCAAGCGCGCCGGTTTTATTGCCGATCAGGTCCTGAATACCGCGCAGTTCAGCCCGCACGATGCGGTTCTCGAAAAACTCGTTGTTGAATGTCGGGTCAAAAACGATCTTGTTTTCGTAGCAGGTCACATTGGCGCCAATCAAGGTGTTTGTAGTGGCATCGTACAGGCCTACGTTTCGTTTTAGTCCGATAAAATCCTGTTTCAGCGAATCGCAATTGACGGGCTGGTTGAAGGTGAAGGATATCTCATCACCCACATGGAACACCCCGTCGGAGGGTTGCGGCACACCCACCAGACTCGGCGGTTCGCGATCAATACGGCCTTTGATAATCTCGGAAAAGCCGGGTTTGTCGCTGGCATCGCCGGTACATACAGCCCAGGCGTGAATCTCGTAATCGCCATCGGACAGGCCGGCAGTATTCCAGATAAACTGGGTAAAATCGGGCTGCAGAAGCGAGGTGTCAGGGCCTGGTATCCTGAAGGTGTCTGCTTGTGCATTGTAAAAGCCCGACCAGTTCGGGTTGTAGCGCTCAAACGTATCCACGATGTTGATCCAGGCGCCGTTGCCGTCGGAGCGGCGGTACTGCACCCGGATCAGTTGAAAATCGGGCGAGTTCAGGTCGTATCCCGACACGGTGATGCGGCGCTTTGTGCCCGGTTGTAGCAGGTCATTGGTCACCACTACCCAGTTTTGTTCCGGCACATTGATCTTGACCTCGCTGCACGGGCGGATGAAATCCACGCCGAGATCAATATAGGAGAAGAAATTTGAGTCGCTGGCCAATGGTAGCGATAGCGCGAAGTTTCGGGCCATTTCACACTCCGATACCAGTGCGACACGCAGGCCTTCATACTCATAAGCCACCGGCCCGCGCTCCACTGTGAGCGTGACAGGTGTAGAGGTTCCGTATGGTACGATGTACTGTATGGTGTTGTTGTTCAGTTGCTGCCCATTGAGTTTGAGGATAGCGCCATCCGGGTTGTTCGATGCTATGGCGGTAAAGCCATACGTCCAGTCCTCATTGGAGGCGCTGAGGTTGCCGAGGTTCAGTTTGAATACCGCCGGTTCATTTGCCGGCACATTGACGGCCTTGAACTGCGAACCCAGACCCAGTTGCAGGTTTGGTCCTTCCCGGTTGGCACTACCGGGCTCCCACGGACAAGAGGACTGGCCTGCCCGCAGCCGGAACACCGGCGTTTTGTACACCGAGTCCATGGCCACATCTACCGTGAAGGCATCGCCGGGGTCATTGTCTTTGAGCGTGTAGCCGGTGGTCAGACCCTTTTCGGTGCCGTTTTCGGTTTTCCAGGTATTGCT
>JAEUUV010000134.1 GCA_016787285.1 Saprospiraceae bacterium
GCCGGGTTGGTTAGCGGCCGGAAATTGGGGGAATTTGTGGTGCGGCGGTTACCGGTGGATCAATAGCCTTTCGCCAAAACTACCGTCTTCGAGGCCCAAACCTGCCCGTCTCTTCCGACTAATACCGTAAAATAAAGCCCGTCCTCCAGAGCGCTCAAATCGGCCTGATGCTCCGTGGTATGCCGCTCCAGCCGCAGCCGCCCCAGCGCATCCACCACCCGCACCGTCACCGGCTCACCCTCCGGCACGCCGCTCCAGTACACCATGCCCGTCGTCGGGTTGGGCCACAAGATCACCCCTTCTCCGTCGGAGGGCGTCGGAGCGAGGCTGCTCGTAGTGCCCACCCACACCGTTTTGCACTTCGTATCGCTGCCGTACTGGTTGCTTACCGTGAGGCACACCTCGTAGGGGCCGGGCGCGGGATAGGTATGCGCAGGGTGTTTTTCCGTGCTGCTGTTGGCGGCGCCGGAGGCCGGGTCGCCGAAGTCCCAGAGCCAGTCGGTGGGATTGTACCACGACACGGAGGTGAAGTCCACGCCCAGCCCGGGCGTGCGGTCGTAACGCCAGTTGGCCAGCGGGTGGTTGTCCAGCCCCAGCGTGTCGCAAGGCGAGCCGTCTACGGGGCCGAGCCGGAAGTTGGGGAAGTGGGGCAGGCCATTGAAAGGGTATTCCAATTGAAAGTAGTTCTGCTCGAAGGCACAAGCCGCACCGGCCCGTTCGGGATGTTTCATGCGGTGTAGACATTTCTGTCCGTTGTAGGGCCGGCAGTAGATCATGCCGTCAGGCCCGAGTTCCATGGTGCCGATACTTCCACTGAGGAAGCACACGGGCGGCTCAGCGGTGGCCACGACCTGCATGCTGCCGGCAAGATCGGCGGCGTAGGTGTCGAACTGCAAGAGCCGCCGGTTTTCGGATGCGTACAGATACCGACCGTCGGCCGACCAGGCCAAGCCGGCCAATATTTCAATATCTGCCTCATTTTGCATTTTGACATGGACGGGGTTGGAGAGCGCACCGGTACAGCGATCAAAATCGAAGACCTTGAGGTCGTCCTGCGAATCGAACCGCGCCAGTTTGGAACCGTCGGGGGAGAAGACTATTTCGCCTCCGGCGACTTCGCCTGTATCCACATCTCCAATTTCCTGATATTTTGTTTCGATGCCGTGAGGCGTAAGCAGGATGAAGTAGTATCGGTTGCTGAACTTTTTGGCTGCGATTACCCACCAGTCACGCCCATTGGCATGCCGTAAAGCGTGAAGTCCATGGCGGTGGATTGTATCAGACACAATAACTTCATTTTTTACAACCGTTATTCCATTACCATTGTTTGCAGACATATCTACCTCTGTGTGCAACACATCCTTTAAAAAGAAAGGAGCAACAGAAGGAATATGAAAAAAGTGAAATAATGGTGTATCACCGGTGCCTTCTATCAATATCATACTATTTTCCAGTCTGTATCCACTACTGTCCGCACAGGACAGATTGTACAACAACCCTGGATTTAATCCCTCACTATTCTCAATTACAGTTCCATTGGCTTTTTCAATGTAACACCCATTGCTATACATAAGTAGATTCCCTGTTGAGTCGCATATTGAAGCATTTGTTAGCACAATAGGCATGTTTCTGGTTGAATAAACCACCTTCAGTGAATCTTCGAAATTGAAAAGATACCCTTCAGATTCTGGTGTGGTTGGCTCGTAATTATAGCCTAAAACCCAAATGTTGTCCTGTTTCTGGGCGTATATATGCGAAAATGATACTGCCAACGGCAGCATCAAAGTGATGATCCATTTCATGGTATAGGAAAATAGCCCAGCCCGTACGCTGTCCGGGAGCGTATGGGCCGGGTAGGTGAAAGGAAAAATTAGTGCTTGATCAGGTGCAGTTTGCGGGAAGCCAGCAGGTGGTTGTCAAGCGACAACAACTGGACCAGATGCAGGCCGTCAGGCAGGTGCTCCAGATTGGCGAAGCCGCTTGTGCTGTACATGTCGGCCAGCTGTTGCCCGTATGCGTTGTACACCCGTATCCGTACCGTCTGGCCACCTGTGCCCCGCCAGTACACCTGTCCGGTGCTGGGGTTGGGAAACAGCATGATTCCGGTTGGCGTGTCGGCAAGCGTTTCGGGTTTTTGCGGACGGCGCATTTCCTCCGGCGGCTCGCAAAGTTCCACGTCGTCGTAGTGCGCTCCGGTCAGGTGAGCCACTAGGGCACGGGCTTCATACACCGCGTCGCCGCCCTCGAGGGGGCACATACCTGCGATGGACTCCAGCGTGGCAAGGTCGCCGGTGGCGAGGGTGTTGTTTAGCAGCCGAGGCTGAGCAGGCAAGTAGAAAAGAAGTATTCCGTTCATATCAGGTTGATTTATTTTTTCGCCAAAACTACCGCTTTAGCCCCAAACGCCTGCCCCTCCCGACCCAGTAAGGCCACGAAGTACAGCCCGTCCTCCAGAGCGCTCAAATCGGCCTGATGCTCCGTGGTATGCCGCTCCAGCCGCAGCCGCCCCAGCGCATCCACCACCCGCACCGTCACCGGCTCACCCTCCGGCACCCCGCTCCAGTACACCATGCCCGTGGTCGGGTTGGGCCACAAGATCACCCCTTCTCCGTCGGAGGGCGTCGGAGAGAGGCTGCTCGTAGTGCCCACCCACACCGTTTTGCACTTCGTATCGCTGCCGTACTGGTTGCTTACCGTGAGGCACACCTCGTAGGGGCCGGGCGCGGGATAGGTATGCGCAGGGTGTTTTTCCGTGCTGCTGTTGGCGCCGCCGGAGGCCGGGTCGCCGAAGTCCCAGAGCCAGTCGGTGGGATTGTACCACGACACGGAGGTGAAGTCCACGCCCAGCCCGGGCGTGCGGTCGTAGCGCCAGTTGGCGAGCGGGTGGTTGTCCAGCCCCAGCGTGTCGCAAGGCGAGCCGTCTATGGGGCCGAGCCGGAAGTTGGGGAAGTGGGGCAGGCCGTCAATCGGATAATCCAGTTGGTAGTGATTTTGCTCGAAGGCGCAGGCTGTACCGGCCCGTTCGGGGTGTTTCATGCGGTGTAGGCATTTTTGGCCGTTGTAGGGCCGGCAGTAGATCATGCCGTCAGGGCCGAGTTCCATAGTACCGATGCTGCCGCTGAGGAAACACACAGGCGGATCAGCGATGGCCACGACCTGCATACTGCTGCCCATATCTGTGGCGTAGGTGTCGTACTGCAACAGCCTCCGGTTTTCGGAGGCATAGAGGTATCGGCTGTCGGCTGACCACGCCAAGCCCGCAAAACGCTCAATGTCGGCCATGTTTTGCAATTTTACATGTACAGGGTTAGATAACGTGCCCGTACAACGATCGAAATCGAAGACTTTGAGATCGTCCTGCGAATCGAAACGAGCCAGTTTGGAGCCATCGGGGGAGAAGACTATTTGGCCACCATATACCACTCCCGTATCTACAGATCCGATTTCCTGATATTGGGTTTTGATGCCCTCGGGCGTGAGCTGGATGAAGTAGTATCGGTTGCTGAATTTTTTTGCGGCTACGACCCACCAGTCACGCCCGTTCGCATGGCGCACGGCATGGATACCGTGGTAGTGGATGGTATCAGAAACAAATGCTTCGTTTTTGACGAAAGCAGTTCCTGTACCGTTGTTTGCCGAAATATCAACAACGGTATGCAGTACATCTTTAAGGAAAGATGGTGCAACAGAAGGAATATGAAAAAAATGAAATAATTCTGGATTCCCAGGGTCTTGCAAAACTACCATACTATTTTCAAGGGCATATCCTTTACTATTTGCACACCAAATATTATACAATAGACCTGGATTTAATCCTTCACTATTTTCAACATTATTACCATTAGGTTTTTCAATAAAACATCCATTACTGTAAATTATCAGGCTTCCATTTGAATCACACATTGAGGATGTTGTTCCAAAAAAAGTCATATTTCTGGGGGTATTTACAATTTGCATTGAATCATTGAAAACGAAATTGATGCCTTCGGCTTCTGGAGTGAGCGGCTCATAGTTGTAGCCTAAAACCCAAATGTTGTCCTGTTTCTGGGCGTATATATGCGAAATTGATACTGCCAACGGCAGCATCAAAGTGATGATCCATTTCATGGTATAGGAAAATAGCCCAGCCCGTACGCTGTCCGGGAGCGTACGGGCTGGGTGGGTGAAAGGAAAAATTAGTGCTTGATCAGGTGCAATTTGCGGGAAGCCAGCAGGTGGTTGTCAAGCGACAACAACTGCACCAGATGCAGGCCGTCGGGCAGCTGCTCCAGATTGGCGAAGCCGCTTGTGCTGTACATATCGGCCAGCTGTTGCCCGTATGCGTTGTACACCCGTATCCGTACCGTCTGGCCACCTGTGCCCCGCCAGTACACCTGACCGGTGCTGGGGTTGGGAAACAGCATGATTCCGGTCGGCGTATCGGCAAGCGTTTCGGGTTTTTGCGGACGGCGCATTTCCTCCGGCGGTTCGCACAGTTCTATGTCGTCGTAGTGCGCTCCGGTCAGGTGGGCTACCAAGGCCCGCGCCTCGTACACCGCGTCGCCGCCCTCGAGGGGGCACATACCTGCGATGGACTCCAGCGTGGCAAGGTCGCCGGTGGCTAGGGTGTCGCTCAGGAGCAGGCCGAACACGATGGCGTTCACCGCCTTGTGGTTGTCGGCAGGCGCAAGATCGGTGCTGATAGTAGCGTTGGCGGTCAGCAAGGCATTTATTTTAGCCCGGACGGACATTCGAAACGTGTCCAGATGCAGGGCGTATGTGGTCCGTACCGCCGTGCTGTGCAGCACCGCCGAATCGTACTGCGGTACCGAGGTGGAGGTGTCGCCCGCTTGCCGCAGGCTGTCGAGTGTCAGCAAGTCGGCCATACCGTCGTGCCAGGCGAGGCGGTACAGTTCCAACAGGGAATCCTGCACGACGCCGGAGGCAAAAATCTTGCTGCGTTCTTGGGCGATGTAGGCGAGGCGGCCCGTGGAGAGGCTGTCGTTGGCCTCCTTGAAATCCTCAAACTCCTGCGAATTTCCAATGGACGGGTGGCGCAACATCTTGCGATACAGGCGGTAGGCACCCTTCCACTGCATTTCGTGCTCGAACGGGTCGGGGAAAAAGTCGCCGTTGGCTATATCCTTGTCCAGCAGGGTAGGTATGGAACTTTCCGGGACGCGGGGCGGCGCAAAGAACGGGAAGGTGCAGGCGGCGCAATCGTCGTATGTGGAACCTGATTCATTTTTGAACCAAATTTCATCAGGCCAAACTTCTGGATTTAACTCCGTGCCATCGTTTTCGTCAACAAAAAATGGTGAATACCCAGGGTCGCCAAAGTTCCTCCCTCCCAGACAATTCCCCGTTATCGCGCTCAAATCCCAGATGTTTCCGGTGTGGTTTTGCGCACCGACGTACGCACCGGCATTGAGTTGCAGACCGGTGCAGTGGGTGTTCATGCTGTTGCCGCGCACGGCGTCGGTGAAATCGGCCATGTCAAGGAAGAGCAGGCCGATGTCGGTATTATCCACGCAGTTGCACTGGTAGGTATTGGCCACGCCCGCGCTGCTGTGGATGGCCGTGCTGGTACCGCCGCCGGCAGTTTGCGTCACGACATTGCCCGTCAGGTCGCTGAAAATCATGCCTTCGGCCAGGATGCCGGTGTACACCGCGGGTTGGGTTTGGTTCACCACGCTGTTTTCGTGTACCGTGCCGGCCACGCCGTTGCGGTACTCGATACCGAGTCCGCCCTGTTCGAGGGTGATGCTATCGTTGTCCACATCCCAACCTTCCAGCCCCGGAAACACCGAGCCGCCGGGCGGTGTATAGCCGAACCCGATCTCGTTCATCCCGATGCCGCGGGTCAGGTCGTTGTTGGGTGTGAGCGCGCCGGTGATCGTTATGGCGTTGTCGGCAATGGCGCTGATGGGGTGCAGCGGTTCGTTCAGTCCCGAGCGGATGCCGAAGTGCCGGGCGCTGATGCTGTTGCCGAGCATGCGCACATCGCGGGTATGGCTGTTCGACCAGTCAATGCCCGTGTTTACGTTGGTCATGGCAACGCCTTCCACCTTGCCCGCGTAATTGATGGCGCGGATGCCGGTTTTGCAGTTGTTGAAGGTCATGGTGGTAAACGGAAAGTTGATGTTGAACCAGTCGGCGCCCTTGCTGGCCAAATAAATGCCGTAGCCTTCGTGCTGGTACACCGGAGTTTGATCCACGGAGTTCATGCCGTTGAACGTCATGTTTCCGATGTTGCCGGTGGAGTTGAAGGCGAGGATGCCGTTGGCGAGTGAAGAAAAAGTGTTGGAACCGAATACGTTGAAATCGCGGTACTGGTTGAGCCGGATGCCGCAGTAGCCCCGGGCTTCTACGGATTCGGGCATGCCGGGGTAGGGAGCATTTATGGCGGTCTGGGCGGTCGAAAAACTGTTGCCCGTCATGGCCAGAATGGTGACCCGTTTGTTTGCTTCCGGTACACCGTTCATGTCGAGGTTCAGGCCGATGTAGTTGTCGAAGAAGCCGTTCGAGACCAGGCTGATGGTGGAGCCAGGTTTGGCATCAATGGCAAAGCGGCTATCATTGAAAGAACTGGTGGTGGCGATCAGGGTAGCGCCGGGTTGTACTACGATCCCGTAAGCAAGTTCCGTCTCGCAGGCGAACAAGTTAACATTGGTCAAGACAAACGTAACCCCTGAATTGACAGTGATTTTTGAGCCAGGAAGAAGTCCTATTGATACATTGGGTGATGTGCTGGTGGTAAAGCAGTGGTTTTGATCAATCACCAGTTCCTGGCCGATCAGGACGTCATTGGAACTGGGAGGACATGCGGGAAGATAGCCGTTGAATATGAGATCAGACACATCGCTGGCCCCCGCATTTCTCAAATCGCGATAGGAGTCGCAAAACAGCCAGGGATCGTAGGTCGTCAGCAGGGAAGGACTGCAACTTGGATCGGAGGCCGTAAAAATGATTTTTTGCTTTTCTCCAAATACACCAATACCCCATCTGTCCAAACGCCTGAAATGGAGTACTAACTCAACTGGCGATGCCTCCTCGCTAACGAAGGGGGCTGCGTATGTTCCTGTCAGGACGGTGTTTCCGTTTCCATCCACGCTTGTTGACACATTGGTCATCGAGGGCGTGCTGGAAACAAATTCAAACAGGACTGGGTCAAACGTGGCGGTTACGGTGTAGTCGTGCGCGTCGGCATAGTAATGCACCATGGTAAGTGTTACGTCAAACGACAAATCGCACATACCAAAAGAAATGGGCGAGCCAAGGCCCGGGTCATACGCAAAACTGGCGGGGAAGGTGGTCATACAGCCACCTTGTGCCTTTGCTAAAAATTGGGATGATAACACGATCAGCATGACGGCGCAAAGGCTTGTGAACAAATCCATAGATTTGCGTGCGGCGTGCGGCGTGCGGCGTGCGGCGTGCGGGCCAATTCATGCCCGGCTTCGCCGGAATAATTACATTGTCTCATTGGAAAACATGTTTTTGGTGTGAAAAAATCGGGTGATGGGCGCCGCCGCTTCGTACAGTCCCGGACACTGCACCTGGCGGGGGCGATGCAACGAAGGTAGCAAATGCCGTCCGGTGTTTTATGTTAAGTTTTGACAAACTGTGTGAATTCCACCTTTTTAAAGGTGAACAAGATGTTTGGTTGAGTGAGCCGCCAGACCTCCCGAAAAAATAGAGAGTTGGATTCGTGCAGAAAATTTTTCCTTTGCGCACCACACGACCAACCTATTCGACAACCATCATGCACATCTCCTGGAACGGCGTTTACCCCGCAGTCACCACCAAATTCACGGAAACCGGCGATCTCGACCTGCCGGCATTTCTGCACAACCTGCGCGCCCAGATCGAAGCGGGCGTGCACGGAATCATTATCGGCGGGTCGCTGGGCGAATCCAGTACCCTGACCCACGACGAACGGATCGAACTGCTTGCAGCAGCCAAAGACCTGGCGGACGGACGCCTGCCCGTCATCCTGAACGTGGCCGAAAGCAGTACCCGGGCCGCTGCTCAATTTGCCCGAAGGGTGCAAGACAGCGGCGCCGACGGCCTGATGGTGTTGCCGCCGCTGCTTTACCGGCCCACCAACGGGGAAACCACGGACTACTTCCGTGCCGTGGCGCAAGGTACCGACTTGCCGATTCTTGTGTACAACAACCCCGTGGACTACAAGGTGGAAGTCACGCTCGACATGTTCGAGGAACTGCTGCGCCAGCCTAACATCGTGGCGGTGAAAGAAAGCACCCGCGACGTGTCGAATGTGACGCGTATGCTCGCCCGTTTCGGCGACCGGCTCAAAATCCTGTGCGGCGTGGACACGCTCGCGCTGGAGGAATTGCTCATGGGCGCGCATGGCTGGGTAGCCGGCCTCGTGGATGCGTTCCCGCGCGAAACGGTGGCGGTGTACAACCTTGCAAAGGCAGGCAAAATTGAAGAAGCGCGGCGCATTTACCAGTGGTTTATGCCGCTGCTCGAACTGGACATCCACCCGCAACTCGTGCAAAATATCAAATTAGCCGAAGCGATGGTCGGCCTGGGAACCGAGTTTGTGCGCTTGCCCCGGCAGCCGCTCAAAGGCGCCGAACGCGAACGTGTGGTGGCTATCATTCAACGCGCTTTGCGCAGCAGACCTCAACTGTGATGCGCAAGACGTTTTTTTGCATTGACGCGCACACCTGCGGCAACCCCGTTCGGCTCGTGGCCGGCGGCGGCCCGCTGCTGTCGGGAGCGGATATGGCCGAACGGCGGCTGCACTTCCTTCGGGAATTCGACTGGATTCGCAAAGGACTGATGTTCGAACCGAGGGGGCACGACATGATGTCGGGCAGCATCCTGTACCCGCCCGCCGACCCGGCCAACGATGTCGGGGTATTGTTCATCGAAACCAGCGGCTGCCTGCCCATGTGTGGGCACGGCACCATCGGTACCGTTACCATTGCGCTCGAAGAGGGCCTGGTGCAACCCAAAATACCGGGTAGGCTCCGGTTGGAAACTCCGGCAGGTCTGGTTCTCGTGGAATACCGGCAGGAGGGCAAAAAAGTCCGGTCGGTTAAACTGACCAACATCCCGTCGTTTTTGTACCGCGAAAACCTGGAAGTGGAATGCCCCGAACTCGGGCTGTTGCGCGTGGATGTGGCCTATGGCGGGAATTTTTACGCCATCGTTGATCCGCAGGAGAACTTTCGTGGAATCGAACACCACACTGCCGGCGACCTGATCGGCTGGAGCCCGGTCATTCGCCGGCGCCTAAACGAGCAGTACGAATTTCAACACCCGCTCGATCCGCGTATTTCCGGCCTGAGCCATTTGCTCTGGACGGGCGCCCCGCTCGACCCGACCTCTACAGCGCGTAATGCCGTGTTTTATGGCGACAAAGCGATTGATCGCTCGCCCTGCGGTACCGGCACCTCGGCGCGTATGGCGCAGTGGGCAGCCACGGGCCGGCTGAAGGTCGGGGATTCCTTTGTGCACGAAAGCATCATCGGGAGCAAATTTGTCGGGCGGGTGGAAGGCGCCACGACTTGCGGGCCGTTCGAGGCCATTGTCCCCGGTATCGAAGGCTGGGCGCGGGTGACCGGGTACAACACGATTGTGATTGACCCGGAGGATGACCCGTATGCGTTCGGGTTTCAGGTGGTGTAGGTTGTTCACCGCAGAGACGCTTTTTCACCGCAGAGACGCAGAGACGCGGAGTGTGCGCTGAGTTTGAAATATTTTTCACTGAGGAGGCGCGAAATGCGCGGTGAAAAAACTTGTCTGCACACCCTCCGCGTCTCCGCGGTGCCCCCCCCTACGGTGTCTCCGCGGTGAAAAACCTCAATTCCGCGGAATCAGCAGCCGCTGGCCGGCAATGAGCGTCTCGTTCTGGTCTTTGTTGTTGACCAGAGCCAGTTCTTGCGGGCTGACCTTGTACCGTACGGCAATGGAATTCATGGTATCGCCTTCCCGCACGATGTATTCCTGAAAATAGGTCGGTGTGGTCGTGGTGGGGGTCACACTGCCGGGTTGGCTGTATGTGGCGGGCGTGGTGGCCGGTTGTGTGTTACCCGGCTGGCTGAACATATCCGGTAGCGTGCCGGGTGTCGGGTTGGTATTGACGGGCGTGGTGGTCTTTGCCGGTTGTGTTTGTGGCTGGGTTGTTGTAGCCGGCTGTGTCGTCGTGGCGGATTGGCCGGGGCAGCAGTCTGCCACAAAGAGTTGCATGCCGGGCTGGATATTCACCGGGCCGGTAGCCGGGAACTTGTTGAAACGGCGCATGTCTGCTTCGGTGACGCCATAGCGCGCACCAATCCCGTAGAGCGTTTCACCTTTTTCGACGGTATGCACGAGGGTTTGAGTTGCCGGCGTGTAGGTCGGTTGCGGTTGTGGCTGCATGATGCTGTATGCCGTAGGCTGTTGCGGCTCGGGCGTTTTGGCTACCGGCGGTTGCTGGGGTTGTGGCTGGGGTTGTTGTTTCCAGTATGCGTCCTGTCGGATGCTTGCTGCTTCTGCCGAGATAGCCGGTTGCGTCTTGATGGCTGCGGGAGCGCTTGTGGCGTTGGCCGGCGGCTTGCGAAGCCAGATTTTCTGACAAACCGACACCTTGTCCGGGTCTTTGATTTTGTTCCAGGTGAGCAGCGATTTGATCGGAATGTTGTACGCGCGGGACACGGCGTTCAGCGTCTGGCGGGGCTGCATAATGTGGTAGCCTTCTCCCGGCGGTTCGGGGCAATCGGCCAACGGAGGAAGTCCGGCGGGTGTAGTGGTTTGCGGTTTGGCCATGGATGCTGTTTCCTTGTCGCCTTCGCGGACGACGCCGTAGTCTACCTTCGGGGCGTATTGCGACACCGGTGCTGTTGCCTGTTGCGTACTTTTCCCTTGGCATTGTGCCACGATGTAGTCTTCCAGGGCCATATTATTGACTTTGACCAGGCGGTACTGATTGTTTTCGGCATCGGCGGCGGTCAGGCCCGAACGTTCGGTGGACAAACCGATGCCCGGGATAAAGTCGAACTCGGAGCGCTCCTGGTTGGCGCGTGTCGGTTCGCGTTTGAACGAGTATTCGTAGAAGCAGCCTCTGATTTTGAGGCCGTTGAAGTAAATGTACCAATCGGAATTTCCTGTGGCGATGTTGCTTTCGTAAACCAAATTGGAGGTGTCCACGGCAAACGAATAGTTACGGGCGCGCACCATGTAGTACGTCCCGCTGCGGATGATTTGTGCAGCCGAAATAACCGGCACGAGCAGGTATCCCTGCGTTTGCTGATGCACGATGTACACTTGCCGGCTCAGGTCGTTTACCGAGTTGATGAACTGTTCGTTGAAGTTGTACTCCCGGCATTTGACCGTATTGGCAGGCAGGGTAGGGGAGTTGATTCCCTGTGCACCGGCCTGTAACTGAAATTGTTCGGAGGCGCCGGGCTGCATGGAATACGACATGGACGTAGCGCCGGTGTACACATAGCGGTATTCCAGTTGCTTCATGCACGTCGCATCATACAGGATGTAAAGCGGTTGTGCGGGCAGGATGTCGGCCAGACAAAGGGCGAGCAGAGCAAGAAAGGTGGTCTGTTTCATACGTGGCTGTTTATTGAATAAATCGGCTTGGGTGCGGTGTTGTTTTTCGTTAGGAGGAAAACCCGATTTTTTACCGTGCAAGATTAAGGCAAATAATTCAAACACACAGATTTAACACAGAATTCTGTGTGCCTACTCCCTAAATACAGGTCACATGCTACCTTTGCGCCCATGTCCAAACCACTCATTTTGGTAACAAACGACGACGGTATCGTGGCGCCCGGCATCCGGGCACTGGTAGAAGTGGCCCGCCAACTGGGCGACGTCGTGGTGGTGGCGCCCGACTCCCCGCAAAGCGGCAAGGGCCATGCCATCACGATTCACGATCCGCTGCGGCTCAAACATGTCAATGTTTTTTCGGGTATTGAAGCCTGGGAATGTTCCGGCACGCCGGTAGATTGCGTGAAATTGGCCAAGCATGTTGTGCTGAAAAATCGCAAGATTGACCTTTGCGTATCCGGGATCAACCACGGCAGCAACGCCTCGGTCAATATCATCTACTCCGGTACCCTTTCGGCGGCTATGGAGGCCTCGCTGGAGGGCATCAAAAGCATCGGGTTTTCTTTGCTCGACTACAGTTTCGAGGCCGATTTTGAGGCTGGAAAACCCTGGGTTCGACGTATCATGGAATACGTGCTCGGAGAAACATACCCGGCGGGCAAATTGCTGAATGTCAACATTCCCAAACTCCCCGAAGCCGAAATCCGCGGTATCCGTGTATGCCGGCAGGCCGACGCGCGCTGGGTGGAAGAGTTTGTTGAAGGACGCGACCCCAGTAATCAGCCCTACTACTGGCTTACCGGCAAATTCATCAACCACGACCACGGAGAAGATACCGACGTGTGGGCGCTCGAAAACGGCTACATTTCCGTAGTGCCGTCCATGCACGACCTGACGGATTACCCTGCCCTCAAACAAATTCACTTCGACTAATCGAATCAATCGAATCAATCGGCACAATCGAATCAATCGAATCAATCGAATCAATCCAACCATGTTCAACCGTAACGAAATTTGGGCAGGCTTCCTCTTCTCCCTGCTCCTGCCTGCATTGGGTTTTCTCCTGCTCTACAACCTGTTCGGCCTGCTCGAAATGGGCGGGGCCGCCAGCGGGGAAGGTTTTTCCACCAATTTCCGTGAACGCACGCTCAGTATTGTGGCGATCGCCCTGAACCTGATCCCGCTCAATATTTACCGCCGCCGCCGCTGGGACTTAGCCATGCGGGGTGTGGTCATCGCCACGGCACTGCTGGCTTTCGGCTGGCTGTTCTGGTTTGGCAGGCTTTTGATCTGAACCTTTTTCCATTTTGAAGGAAATTCCGACCCGGCAAAACCTACCTTTGCGCCCCCAACTCAAAACCCAAAACTCAACACTCAAAACTGACATCCGTGTCCGAAAAGATTATTTTTTCCATGTCCGGCGTGAGCAAGACGTATCCGCCGCAAAAACAAGTGCTCAAAAACATCTGGCTGTCGTTTTTCTACGGCGCCAAAATCGGGGTTCTCGGCCTGAACGGCTCCGGTAAATCCACCCTGCTCAAGATCATCGCCGGACTCGATCAGAATTACGAGGGTAAAATCGAGTTTGAAAAACAATACAAAATCGGCTACCTCGCCCAGGAGCCGGCGCTGGATGACTCCAAAACGGTGCGCCAGATCGTGGAAGAAGCCGTGCAGCACATCGTGGACCTGCTCCAGGAAAACGACGACATCGGTATGAAGTTGGGCGAAGTGACGGACGACGACGAGATGATGCGCCTCATCGAACGGCAGGGCGAAGTGCTGGAACAAATCGAACACCTCGGCGGCTGGGAACTCGACCACCGCATCGGCCTGTTCACCGATGCCCTGCGCTGCCCGTCCGACGACACGCCGATCAAGGTGTGCTCCGGTGGCGAACGCCGCCGCGTGGCACTGGCCCGCATGCTGCTCAGCCAGCCCGACATTCTTCTGCTTGATGAGCCAACCAACCACCTTGATGCCGAGTCGGTGCAGTGGCTGGAGCAATACCTGCAAAATTTTCCCGGAACCGTCATCGCCGTCACGCACGACCGTTACTTCCTCGACAACGTGGCCGGCTGGATTCTCGAACTCGACCGCGGCGAAGGCATCCCCTGGCAGGGCAACTACTCCTCCTGGCTGGAGCAGAAGGCCAAACGACTCGCCCAGGAGGAAAAACAGGAGGACAAACGCCGCAAACAACTCGAACGCGAACTCGAATGGGTGCGCATGGGCGCCAAAGGCCGGCAAGCCAAGGGCAAGGCCCGTTTGAATGCCTACGAAAAAATGGCCGACGAAGGCACCCGGGAAAAAGAGGCCAAACTCGAACTCTGGATTCCAAACGGCCAGCGCCTCGGCGACAAAGTGATCGAAGCGCGCGGAATCAGCAAGGCATTTGGCGACCGTATCCTGTTTGAAAACCTCAACCTTGATATTCCGAAAAACGCCGTGGTGGGCATCATCGGCCCCAACGGCGTGGGCAAATCCACCCTGTTCAAGATTCTGACCGGACGTGAAAAGCCCGACAGCGGCGAGGTCATCATCGGCGACACCGTCAAAATCAGTTACGTGGACCAGAGCCACGAAGCGCTTTTGCCCGAAAAAACGGTGTACGAGATTATTTCCGAAGGCAACGACATGATTACCGTGGGCAACACCTCCGTGAATGCCCGCGCCTACATTTCGCGCTTCAACTTTGCCGGCGCCGATCAGCAGAAAAAACTTGCGGTGTGCTCCGGCGGCGAACGGAACCGCGTTCACCTCGCGATGACGCTCAAGGATGGCGGCAACGTGCTCCTGCTCGACGAGCCGACCAACGATATTGACGTGAACACCTTGCGTGCACTCGAAGATGCGCTCGACGATTTTGCCGGTTGCGTGCTCATCATCAGCCACGACCGCTGGTTTATTGACCGCCTGGCCACGCACATTCTCGCGTTCGAGGACGACGCCGAAGTAGTCTTTTTTGAAGGCAACTTCACCGATTACGAAGAGGCCAAGAAAGCACGCTTAGGCGACATTACCCCGCACCGCCCGCGCGTAAAGCACATTCTGAAATAAGGCCTTAGCCTCCCATCGTTGCCAACGAGGCTACGAAAAAGATAATAAATGCGAAGTAGACCACGATAAACGCGATGACCATGATGCCGCTCCACTTGAAGAAGTTGCTGAAATTCAGCCAGGCTTCTTCAAGTGCCTGCTGGTCGGTGAACTGGAGTGCGTCTTTCAGCCGGCCGGCAAAACGAAACTGAAAGAGGTTGACGGCTACCTGCGCGCCGATGAGGAGGAGGAAGAAAACGGTGACGATTGATTTTTCATTAAGCATGGCTTCCAGCATCGGGTTTTCCATACCGGTGCTGTTTCCAATGGCCATCATTTGTTCGAGGACAGTAGAAAACCCAAGGGTAAACAGTAGGCCAATGCCGGACAGCACGAACGACACGATGGACAAAAAACGCGCCCAGCGGGCGGTGGTGTGCCAGTCTTGCCGCATCTGCCAAGTGGTTTCGGACGCGTTGGGGTTGTGTTGTTGAAAATTATGGTCTAACGATTCCATGTTTTTATTGACTGAGTAGGTGAGCAGGATCAGTGGTTTCTTAACGCGAGGCGCCTCAGCGCATCATAAGGCCAAAGAGCATCAGCAGGAATATCAGGGCATACATGCCCAGCACAATGGCGAGCAATATGCCGACAAACTGGTAGAACCGCCGGAGAAAAGTAAAACCGGTTTGCGTGGCCTGTACATCGTTGCTGGAAACGCCCCGTTGAATTTTTTGAGAAAACTGGAACATAAACCAGGTCGGGATGAATACAAAAGCCCCGACAAACAACATCATAAAAATCAATACGGCAATCTCGGCGCCGCCAAAGTTTCCGGCGCCGACAGTGCCGAGGCCTGCGACACTAAGCAGCATAAAAGCAAGCAAGCCTAAGTACAGAAATCCCAAAACCGCAAAAAACAGCCCCCAGCGGGAGGCAATATGCCAGTTTTGGCGCAGCGAAGGGGTGATACGAAGACCGGACTGTTTGCCGCCCGCTTCGGGCAGGTCGGCATCGAGAGGTTGGTTCAGATTGTCCATAACGTGTTGTTTTGGTGAAAAACTGACGGTTTAAAAACGCGCTAAAAGTATGCAAATTCTTGAAATCCAGTTCGGCACACCGGAATTTGACGAGGCGGTCCGGCTGCGCTATGAAGTGCTGCGCAAACCGCTCGGCCTCGAATACACACCCGAGCAATTGGCCGCCGAATTCGACAATATCCATCTGGCAGCCTTCGATGCCACAGGGCGGCTTATCGGCTATTTGAATCTGACGCCTGTGGATTTGGAGGAGGTGAAAATGCGTCAGGTGGCCGTGCATCCCGACGCGCAGGGTGCCGGTGTCGGCAAGGCCTTGGTGCTTGCATCGGAGGTAGTTGCCAAACGGGCAGGTTTCAAAAAAATCAGCCTGCACGCCCGCGAAACAGCGGTGCCGTTTTACCGGAAACTGGATTACACCCTCGTAGGCGAGCGCTTTGAGGAGGTGACCATCCCACATTTTTACATGGAGAAAAAACCGGGTTGATTCGCTTATCGCCGTTTTTGTCGCGGCTGGTTCCATTCCTCCTTTTCGGCAAAGGATACGATTTTGCGCATCAGGTTTACCAAGGTCAGAAACACGATGAACCCGATCGTCACCACGATGTAGATCCAGCGGTAGGAATGGGCTTGCCCGAGCGGCACACCCGAAAACAGCCATGCGGCCATGCCATTGGCAAAGGCAAGCCCCATGAACCCGTACACTGAACGCCCCCAGTATTTGAACGCGCTATCGGCATTCAGGCTCATCATGCTGTTGAATACAGCAAAGAGCAGCAGGAAGGCGGTGGCTACCGACCACGGGAACAACTGATCGGCGGTGTACAGGCCGGTTTTATTGAGCAAAAACACGAGGACCATGAAGGCCACAGCGGCGCCGAAAAAAGTGGCTGCTTGTTTCAGGGGATCAATTTTGCGTTCAAAAAACGAAGTAAGCATGGCGCAAGCGGTTATCGGATCATCACGCCTTTCCGGTTGAGCAAGGGGATATCGCTGAAATGGATCTCGTCCAGACTGCCGGGCACGAAGACGTATTGTTTGTCGTACAAATAATCCTGAAAGGAAAAACTCACCCAGTATTCATTAGCCAGGGCGAAGACGGCTTTTTCCACCGGCTCCACCTTGACGGCGGTCATCGGCTCGATTCTATCCCAGAAATACCGCAGAGTCGTTGTTTTTCGCGGTTGACCTTCAATTTCACCGTACCCGCGCGAGTTGACGATGACCGAAAAAATAGGCTCGGTTTTCAGGTTGAGCAGGTAGGTGTCCCAGAAATCCTCGTGGTCTTCTTCATACACCATTCGGGGCACAACGGCAAAGGCAAGTTCGCCTACTTTCAGGATGGGGATGTCTTTGATCATGATTCGACAAGTTCGCAGTCAAAGGTGGTACAAAAATGTTTTTTCAGGCTGTTTTTTACATCGGACATCGGGACTTTCGCTCCAATCTCCCAGGCCAACGAAGTGACGGTTTTGTCTGCGTCGGCGATCCCGCAAGGTACGATGTAGTTGAAATAATCGAGGTCGGTGTTGATGTTAAACGCGAACCCGTGCAACGTTACCCAGCGGCTCAGGTGTACGCCGATGGCACATATTTTTCTGTTCTTTTTCCAGAAATCCTCTTCCGGCGCGGCGTCGGCCCGTTCCGGGACAGGCGGGCACCACACGCCGGTGTGCCCTGGAATTCGACCGCCGGTCACGCCGTATTCGGCCAGCGTCCGGATAATTACCTCCTCGATATTGCGCACATAGCGGTGTACATCGGTGAAAAAACAATCCAGATCCAGAATCGGATAGCCCACAATCTGGCCCGGGCCGTGGAAGGTGATGTCGCCTCCGCGGTTGATTGGAAAATACTGGATGCCGCGCTCGCGTAGTTCCGTTTCCGTCAGAAGCAGGTGTTCGGTGGAGCCACTTTTCCCCAGCGTAAACACCGGCGGGTGCTCCACCACCAGGAAAATGTGATCCTGCGGGTACGACTTGGGCGGCAATGCGCGATGTGCCAGTTTGTTGTCCACCAGAGCCTTGTGCTTTTCGGTTTGAAACGCCCAAGCGTCTTCGTAATTCCGAAGCCCCAAATCCATAAATCGGACGACTTGCATGGCGCTTAAACACGCGAACGACTCGTAGGTTGCGAAGAAAAAAAACCGCCCCCTGAACAGCGTCAGAAGGCGGCAAAAAATGATAGCGTGCCAATTTTAGTATTTCACCACTTTGCCGACGCGGCGTTCATGCCCCTCCTGCACAATGATGTAATAGACACCGGCGGGCAAACTGCGCAGATCAACTTCATTTTCATACTGACCGGAGCGCTGAACAGAAACACGGGTGCCGTTCAGATTCAGAACTGATAGTTGGGTCGGTGTTGACTCCAGCGCGAGGCGAACGAGGCCCGTTGTCGGGTTGGGCGACACCTGCAAGGGCGTCCCGATGACGATGTCCCGGCTGGAGGTCGTGCCTGAGTAGAAATAGTAGGTTCTGTCCAGAACTGCCCACTGCTGGGTTGCCGGGTCTTTTTCCGAGTACGTTTCCAAAGCAAGGTGCAGGCCATCCAGATAGGTGTAATCGAAGCGATTAGGTGCAGGCCCATTGGTAGTGTAGTCTTCTGTTTGGATATACACCAGCCGGTTCTGGCTGTCGTATCCGCGTTCGATTTTTTCAGTGAGTACCCATTTGTTGGTGAAAAAGTCAAAATCAGATGATTCAATCAATACCGGGTTTCCGGCAGCATTGTAGGTGGTTTCCTCCATGTTGGTGGGAAAATATGTGCCCGGAGCGGCCACAGCCGAAGTGGTTCGGCGAATTTCGCGGTGCTGACTGAAAACCGATTCAATGCGGCTGAACACAGCCCAGTTGCCGTCCTCGAAGATAGACTGCTCGGTCAGGTAGTTGTCGCCATTGGCGTCGTAATAAAACGTATCGAGCAAGGCAATTTCCGGTCCGGCGAAATTGGTAAACGTGTAGGTGGAAATCGGGCGGTTTTGCGCATCAAATGTGGTCACTACCCGCAGCGTGGTCACCCAGATTTCTGCATCGGCATCCCAAACTTCCACCAGAAGAGAATCCTGCCCTGTCATCAAATTGCCGTGCGGATAGGCCCGCATTTTTGATTCAGGTTGCCAGGTATCTGTGTCTGTATCGTAGTACTCGCCGTACATTTCTACCAGACGACCCAGATTATCCTGTTTTTGGGTAGCCCGGGTATTGGGCGACCAGTCGTTGAAGTTGACATACTCCGTGCCGACGGTTACATCGGCTGCCGGATAGTCAAAAATGGTTTTTTCCAGCGGGAATGAATCAGGGCCGATGGCATACCCGGTATACACCACGGTGGAGTCTAAGCGGGGTTCGCTGCCCCGATCCGCAACTCCGGCGCCTTTGCAGGCGTGGCACATTTGGTCGAGACGGGCAACCAATTCGGGTATGCGCTGCACAAGTTGTTGGCGCACAAGCGGGGAAAGGGGTAAATTCGTTTGGGCAGTAAGGTGGCTTGCCAGCAGGAGCGCCCCGCCGGCTACGGCAATAATCTGGAATCGCATAGTGAATGGATTTTGTTGTGAACTCCGGGATAGACTTGGGCACCGGGCCAAGTGGTTGCAGCCTGGTTCACAAAAAAATCATGGCCTCAAAAAAGACTCACTTCCCGCAGACAATCGTCCGCAGTTGCTCAAACCAGGTAGTTCCGAGCAGGCTTTTGATGCGGTTAAAATCGGCGCAGGCCTCTTCCCGGCGGTCGAGCGCCAGCAGGGTAGTGCCCCGGTAGTAGAGCACTTCGGTGTTGTCGGGTTGTAGCGTTACCGCCTGGTTCCATTTTTCAAGGGCTTTGGCCGGCTCTGCATCTGCCAGCAAACCTGCTTCGTTGGCCAGCAACATGGCGCTGTCAAAATCCGAATTGGCTTTTTTACAGCCCGGTTTATCGGACTTGAACAAGGTGCGGAGCGGCACGGTGGTGGATACCGGACGCCCCTGGTACATGGCAGGTAGCCACAGTCCCGACATTTGATTTCCCAATCGAATGGCCTCCCACTGGAAGTCAAGTCCCAGTGCGCTGAAATCCAGTTGGTTGTCAATTTCCGTGGCGCCGTTTGCCCGGATGATAAGCGCCAGTTCGATGACGCCGGTTTTGCAACTATCGAGGTAGTCCTTGGGATAGCGCAGGTTGTTTACCACAAAACTCATTAGCCCCTCATCGCCGTCTTTGAACCGGGGCAGGGAATCCGTCACCACATAGATGGTGTCGCCGGTTGCGCGGAGGTAATAGGGCAGGGCCTCTTGCAGCCGGAACCGGATGGGCAGCGCTTGCCGCATTCGGACGGGTTTGCCTTCCCGTTGTGCAGGAATCCAGCGCAACCCCACCGAGTCGAGTGCCACCAATACACGTGCGGCTTCAGCCCCGCAACCACCGCCAATGTCCTTCAGAATTTTGACATCGGAGATTCGCCCGGTCGTTTCTACCACAAACGAGGTCACGACCGTCCCTTCCAGATTATTCTGCCGGGCTTCTTCCGGGTAACGGACGTTTTTGGTGACCACTGCCAGCAACTGAGTCTCGGCGCACCGGCGGATACTGTCTTCCGTCCAGCCCGGATTCCGATCGGGGTGGCAGCGGGCAAGTAGCGGCAACGGCATCTTTTCGGCTACTTCATAAATTGTGGTGTCGGGTGCTTGCGCCGCGACGGAAAGGTTCAGCAACAGGCAGCCGAAGCATGCGATTGGGGAAATATATTTTAGCATAGGTGCAGTTTTGGCAGGCAAAGGTAAACGGGCGCGCCCGGAAATAAAAAAGGCCCCATCCGCTGCGACGAGGCCAGTTTTTCCCGAAACATTCCGGTTTGCCCGATCAGGGCTTACCGCGGGAGGCGAATGGTTCAACGAGAACCGGCCACCCGAATCGTTCCGTTCTTGATCTTGATGGTAACAGTCGTTTGCATACGCACAGCAGTTTGATGAAAAAATCGGTTTGACGTTTTCAACTTGAACCGGCAGTTGAGGAGGGACGAGGCTAAGGTACGGCCAATCCCGTTTTTTCCAAGTACTTGCTCCCTTCATTTTTTCCACATCGAAGTTTTCTACTTTTGCCCCTCGGAATCTCGCACACCACATATTTTATGAAAAATCTCCTCATTATCGGCGCGGGCCGTTCGGCTACTGTGCTGATTGACTACATTTTGGAACAGGCGCGGCAGCACAATTTTTTCATAACGGTTGCCGATGCGGACATAGCACTGGCACAGAAAAAGACGGGGGATCACCCGAACGGACGTGCCGTCTGGTTGGATGCCGCCAAGCCCAACGACCGTCGCGAACTTATCGCCCGACACGACGTGGTGGTATCCATGCTGCCGCCTCAAATGCACCTGGAGGTGGCAATTGATTGTATCGCGCTGGGAAAACATTTGGTCACAGCAAGTTATGTTTCCAAGCAGGTGTTCAGTTTGAGCGACGAGGCGCGGCAACGCGCTCTGGTGTTTATGAACGAACTCGGCCTTGACCCCGGCATTGACCACATGAGCGCTATGCAACGCATCAACGAAATCCGGGCTAAAGGCGGGAAAATCACGGCGTTTCATTCCTACACCGGCGGGTTGGTGGCTCCGGAGAGCGACGACAATCCCTGGCATTACAAGTTCAGTTGGAACCCTCGCAACGTGGTGTTGGCCGGACAGGGTACGGCGCAGTTTCTGGAAGACGGCAAACTGAAGTATATCCCGTACCGCCGCCTGTTTCGTCAGTACCGCCTCGTGGATGTGCCGGGAATGGGCGCCTGGGAGGTGTATGCCAACCGGGATTCCCTGCTATACCGCGAGGCGTATGGCCTGAACGATATCAAGACGCTGTTCCGGGGCACCATTCGGCACCGGGGGTTTTGCGATGCCTGGAATGCCCTCGTTCGTATCGGCCTTACTGATGCCACATTCCCGATTGTGAATTCGGATCAACTCACCTACCACGACCTCATGGAAGCGTTTCTCGGTATCAGTCAGCACACCGGATCGGTGCGCGACCGCATCGCCAAACTGATTGAGTGCGACCCCGACGGGCCGGTGATGCAAAAACTGGATTGGCTGGGCCTGTTCAGCAAGCGCCGTATCAAGGTCAAGGATGCCACTCCAGCCCTCATTCTCGAAAAACTTTTGCTGGAAAAGTGGGCGCTGTTGCCTGAAGACAAGGATATGGTCATCATGCAACACGAATTCGAGTACGAGTTGGACGGGCGAAACCGCAAACTGACCTCGACGCTGGTGATGAAGGGGAATAACGGGGTGGACACTGCCATGTCCCGCCTGGTGGGTTTGCCTTTGGGCATTTTTGTAAAACTGCTTATGCTCGGGAAAATTTCTACCACAGGAGTCAGCATCCCCACCATGCCGGAAGTGTACGAACCAGTGATGCAGGAGTTGGAATTGCTCGGGGTGCGCTTCGTGGAAACAGAGGAATAAAATTCAAAGCCGCACGGTCATGGCTGCACCAAACGCAGCATTTCAACCAGCACTTCGTTCAGTTGCCTGATTGCCAAACCAATTTCCCAGGCTTCCCGGTTGCGTGGTTCCACGTAATTGGAAATGCTGCGGATAGCGGCAAACGGCACATCCGCCATCAGGCAGGCGTGGAAAAATGCCGCTCCTTCCATCGTTTCGATTTGGATATCGGGGTACTTGTGTTGAATTGCCCGGATAGACTGGGCAAACCCGTGCACGCGGTGTACCGTCAGGCCATGCACCAAGGGCAAGTACGGTGCTTGTTCGGCGACAGGGTTTTGCAGAATGCCCTTCTGAAAAGGCGGCTCATCGGGCACCGTCAGGCCGAGTTCGAATACGTCCGTAAAACTGCCGTCTGCTTCTTCTACGCCAAGATCGCCGAACCGATCGGTAGCGACCTGAACCACATCGCCCAAATTCAGGGAGCGGTCGAAAGCCCCGGCGATACCGGCGTTGAGCGCCCAGTCCGGGCGGTGCCGGGCGAGATGGTGTCCGAGATGCCAGGCGGTTGCCACCATGCCAACGCCGGTGACAAGGGGAAATATCCTTGTGCTGTCTTTTTCAAAGGAGCCGTCGCTGTGTTTTTGGTACCCCTGTTCGAGAAAACTCAGGGTGGGGGCAATTTCAAACGGCGTAGCGGCGACGAGCAAAATATCCATGCGTTTTTTTCTGGTGAAAGTACAGGATTGCGCCGGACAAACGCACAAAACCTTGCTACCTTGCCCACCAGAAAAAACATTGTTTTATGCCCAGCGATTGGTTCGCTTCCTGGTTTGACTCGCCGTATTACCACATCCTGTACCAGAGCCATGACGACAGGGAGGCCCGGCATTTTATTGACAACCTGCTTCAGGCGCTCCAACTCGCCCCAAATGCGCACGTGCTTGACCTTGCCTGTGGAAAAGGCCGGCATGCCCGGTATTTGGCTGAAAAAGGATTCGATGTCACCGGTCTTGATATTTCCCCTGCCAGCATTGCGTTTGCCCGCCATTTCGAACACGAGCACCTGGCGTTTTATCAGCATGACATGCGGCTTCCGTTTCGGATTAACTACTTCGATGCCGTCGTGAACATGTTTACCAGTTTCGGGTATTTTGACACGGACAGGGATCACCTGCGCTCCTTGCAGAATGTGTCGAAAGGGCTGAAACCCGGCGGCCTCTTCTTACTTGATTTTTTCAATTCCGGCTGGGTGCGCCAAAATCTGGTTCGATATGAAGAAAAAACGCTGGACGGAATCGTGTTCCGGCTGCACAAGTCTGTGCGCTCCGGCAGGGTTTACAAATGCGTGGCGTTCGAGACGGGCGGGAAAAAGTTCGAATTTCGCGAGCGGGTGCGGTTATTCACACAGGCTGATTTTGAGCAGATGTTTCGCGCAGTCGGGCTGGATACCGTTCATGTTTTCGGGGGATACGATCTTGGCGCATTCGAGCCGAAACAGTCCAAACGTCTGATTCTCATTGCAAAAAAAATGCCTTGATATGTCCTGGTGGCAAACTGTTGACTCGACCTTGTTCTACTGGATCAATACGGCATGGAGCAATCCGTTATTCGATTTTTTTCTACCCTTGTTCCGGGAGAAACTGTTTTGGGCACCGCTGTACCTGTTCATTCTGGCATTTGCCTTGCAAAATTTTGGCAGGCGCACCGGTATGCTTGTTGTCTTGGGACTTGTTTTGGCAGTCGGGCTGTCTGATTTTACCAGCAGCACATTGATCAAAAAAAATGTGCAGCGCTTACGGCCCTGCAACGACCCGATGCTGCAGAATGAAGTATTGCAGCGTGCTACCTGTGGAAGCGGGTACAGTTTTACTTCTTCACATGCAGCCAATCATTTTGCTGTGGCAGTGTACCTCGGCCTGATTTTAGGTGCCGGAGACAAGCGTATTCGAGCCGGCTTGCTCGTTTGGGCAGCCGCAGTGGCATATGCACAAGTGTACGTAGGGGTGCACTATCCGGGGGATGTGCTGGGGGGGGGCTTGCTGGGGTCGGCTATTGGTTGGTGGGTCTGGGTTACGTTCCGAAAGCGCGGGTGGCTGCCCTGAAAAAGGCGTTCAGGGTGTGTGCGAGACGAGCCTTTGCGCCAGATCAACAATGCGTCCCAGAACAGTTACATCCGGTATGGGAATGTTGCGTTCCTGCTCATGTTCATCCACGGAAGCGACTTCGACGCTCTGTTTTGATTCCGAAGCAGTAGCAAACGTGTTTTGTTGTCCGCTCACATTGACGTAAAGTGCAGAAAAGAGGCTGAGTGTAACAATACCGGCAATGACGAACTTGAAAGGTAGTTTATGTTTCATGGCTCAAAATTTGACGCCCAAATTAAAAACAAACAGGGTAATGAACGCATCCGGTTTAAGATGAACGTCCGGTTTCTACTGACAAATAACAGAAAAAAAAGGTTGCTGAATATTGGATGTTTTTTTTATCAGTTTTGCATCGGCAGGAATCAAATAAAAACAGCACACTGGGTTCTCCGGTGTGCTGTTTGTGCGGGAAGCGAGACTCGAACTCGCATGACCGTGAAGTCACTGGTGTTTGAGACCAGCGCGTCTACCATTCCGCCATTCCCGCGTACGCTCGTTTAACGGGGCGCAAACTTAGAGAGATTTTCCCGAACGCGCAACAAGTACCGTTTTTTCAAAAAATATTCGAGCACTGTCTGAAGGTCGGCATGTGAGCCGACCTGGTCATTATAAGTGTCAAGCACCGGGTGAATATTTTCGTCCAGGCTTTTTTCGAGGCGTTCAATTTCTTGTTTTACCGTTTCCAGGCGATTCTGATCCGGCTCAAATTCCAATTCCATCAGCGCTTCGTTGATCTCCATCATATCCAGCAAAAACTCTTGCGGAATGCTCAACTTGCCCTCGTCCTCCAGCAAGCCTTTGATTTTCAATATATAGCGTATTCGTTGGTCAGGGTCGGAAAGCGTCTGGTACGCATCGTTGTTCAGCGTAGCCAGTTCCAGCATTTCTGCCTGCTGCTCCTCTTCGGAGAGCGTATGAAAGTCCGGATGATATTGTTTGCTGTTCCGGTAAAAGATGCTGCGCAAAGTGGACTCATCTACCCTAAACGAAACAGGAATGCCGTAAAACTCGAAGTAGTTCATGGGGCAGGGCTTCAAAAGAATTTCTGAAACACGTGCCGCCAGAGGTCGAGGCCAAAGGCATACACCATCAGACCGATCAGGAGGAAAAACCCTACGGTAACGGCCTTTTCCATGAACTTGTCACTAACCCTGCGGCCACTCACGACTTCCCAGAGCAGGAATACCACATAGCCGCCGTCGAGGGCCGGTATCGGCAGCAGGTTCATAAAGGCCAGGAGAATACTGAGCGAGGCGGTCAGCGACCAGAAGCGCTCCCAGTCCCACGAAGTGCCGTACATTTTCCCGATACTGATCAGGCTGCCGAGGTTGTCTTTTACCGCAATTTCGCCGCTGAACATTTTGCCGAAGGCTTTCAACTGGTTGTTCAAAAAATCCACCCCCATCTGAATACCGCCGGGGATGGCCTGGGCCAGTGCGTAGCGTTCGCGTTCGATCTGGAAAAAACCGTCGGTCTTGGGACGCACACCAATGGTACCTTCCGGGGTCAGAGTCAGGTTGACGGCGACGGTATCGGTGTTGCGAAGCAGGGTAAGTTTGGCTGGTTTGCTTTTTTGTTCCATCGCCAGCGGTCCGAACTGGTCGTAAAACAGGGTAGGGGAATCGTTAAATGCGAGGATACGATCGCCCACCTGTACGCCGGCTTCTTCTGCGGGTTTGCCCGGCGCTACTTCGGCTATATAGAACGGGATGCGGGGCGACATTAGCAAAACCTTGGGTACTTTCTGGCTGGTAAGTTGTTCGGCCACGTTGTCTTTCAGGCGGAAGGTCAGTTCCTGCCCGTCACGTAGCACCGTTACTTCTCGGGCGTCATTGAGCACGACCTGCTCCACAAAGACGGCAGCGTCCACATGCGGTACCGGGGTTTGCCCGATTTTAGTCAGGATGTCGCCCTGCTTGAACCCTTGATCCAGCAGCACCTTGTCGAATGCAAGCCCCTGTTTCAATTCGGAATTTGGAACATAAGCCTTGCCGAAATACCAGAGCATCATGGCAAAAATGGCAAAACCGAGCAGAAAATTGACGGTGACGCCGCCGATCATAATGATGAGTCGTTGCCAAGCCGGTTTGGAGCGGAACTCCCAGGGTTGGGGCGGTTGCTTGAGGGCTTCGGTATCCATGCTTTCGTCCACCATGCCGGATATTTTTACATATCCGCCGAGGGGGATCCAACCGATACCGTATTCGGTGCCGCCCTTGTTGACTTTCCAGAGCGAGTTGAACGGAGCGGCATCAAAAAAGAGGTAAAACTTTTCCACACGCGTCTTGAACCAGCGGGCCGGAAGGAAGTGGCCCATCTCGTGCAACACAATGAGCAGGGAAAGGCTGAGCAGAAACTGGGTGATATTGACTAAGGTATCCATTCTTGGCTGTTGGCTGTTGGCCATTGGCTATCGGCTTGCACGACACTCAAAAGAGAGGCAAAAGCCAAAAGCCAACGGCCAACAGCAGTTAGGATCCGATTTCCCGGTAACGCTGGGTATTTGCCGGATCAATTTTTGTCATAATTTGCTGAACACGGTCTTTTTGCTGTTTGCCCCCGATTTTCCACATTTCCACCAGTTCGTCTTTTTTGGCATTGGCAAACATCTGGGTAATCATGGAGTTGAAATAGGCCGTGTTCACTTTGTCCACTTCTTCGAGTGCCAGCATGATTGCCTGCTTGCCGGTTTCCATATCGCTGGAAAACATATCAAGTCCTTTCCGGTGATAGGTGTACATGGCTGCACGATATGGTCGTACCCGGGGATTCAACAGATTTTCGATGATCCAGTAACGGTTGCGGTTTTTGCCGCCATCGCTGGGGCGCCAGCCGGCACTTTTGTTGGTGGACGAGTTTTGGAGGTTGGTAACGATTTGTTGGGCAGTGACCAAGTGCTGATCGCCGCCGTACAGCGCATACGAATCGTAGTCCATTCCAAGGATCACGTACACGTAAAATGCCAATACAGCGGGAAGGTTTTGGTTGTCCGGTGCATCCGGCTGGAAAACGATCGGTTGGTTCTGGTCGTACTGAAACGTGATGTCTTTGTCTAAGTGAGAAAGCATAGGCGTTTCGTATCCGCTACCGTACACCGGTCGGACCGCCTGTACGGCCAGTTCGGCTTCGAAGGTATTGCCCTGTTCGCTCTTGATCGTGAGGATAAAATTGCACTTGATGCGCTCATCCAGTTCAAAAACATCGTTGGTCCATTTTGTCGAGTTGAGAAACTCGCGCATCGTTACCTCCAACTGGTCAAATACGCGACGGTCGGTGCTTTGCAACTGCGGGGTATTGATGCGCACCGTGCAGTTCAGTTCACCCTGGGCATTGACCCGGGCAAGTGTCAGAAAAAGGAGCAGGGTGAAAATGGTACGATTCATCATAGCATTACAATTGATTGAACAAGTTCGCCGTGGTTTGGAAGTGATGGCGCGATTTCATGCGTCCGGGTTGGCCAGTCGCAAAATTTCTGCCACAATGTCTTCTGCCACGGCTTTCTTGGGTTTCAGGCTAAATGTCGTTTTGCTACCGTCGGGCCGCAAAATGGCTATTTTATTCGTATCGTGTCCGAACCCGGCTCCGGAATCCTGAAGCGAATTGAGCACGATAAAATCCAGATTTTTCTTTTTCAATTTGGCCACCGCGTTTGCCTCTTCGTCGTTGGTTTCGAGGGCAAACCCGACCACAATCTGGTTCGGGTGTTTTGTTTTGCCCAGCGTAGCAGCGATATCAACGGTTTTTGCCAGGTCAATGTGCATGTCCTCGTCTTTCTTTTTGATCTTGGAAACCGAGTATGTTTTCGGACGGTAATCGGCCACGGCTGCTGCATGAACCGCGATGTCGGTATTCGGGAAAACCAAAGCACAGGCATCGAACATATCCTGAGCCGACACGACCGGCACAACCCGAATGGCGCTGTTGGCCGGCTGCAGATGGGTAGGCCCAAGTACAAGTGTCACCTCGGCGCCGAGTTCGGCCAAAGCCTCTGCAATGGCAATGCCCATCTTGCCGCTGGAGTTATTGCCGATGAACCGGACAGGGTCGAGTGGTTCGTGCGTAGGGCCGGCCGTCACGAGGGCTTTTTTGCCTGAAAGAGGTTTGCCTGTAGCAAAGAAACGTTCCAATTGTGCAAGAATGGATTCCGGCTCCGCCATTCGACCGTCGCCCACAAGGCCGCTCGCCAGTTCGCCGTGTTCCACCGGAATAATGCGTACGCCGTGTGTGCGCAAGCGTTCGATATTGGCTTGTGTGGCGGGGTGGCGCCACATATCCACATCCATTGCAGGTGCGACAAAAACCGGGCAGCGAGCCGAAAGGTACACGGCGGTCAGCATGTTGTCGCAAAGGCCGTTCGCTAATTTGGCCAGCGTATTTGCAGAAGCCGGTGCAAGCACAAACGCGTCGGCCCACAAACCCAGTTCGACATGGTTGTTCCAGGCCTCGTCGCTCTGCACGTCGGTTACGACCGGGTGTCTGGACAAGGTGGACAACGTAAGCGGCGAAATGAATGTGGTGGCCGATTCAGTCATCAATACCCGCACATCCGCACCGGTTTTGACCAACAAGCGGGTGAGATGCACCGATTTGTAGGCGGCGATGGATCCGCTAATGCCGAGAATGATTTTTTTCATGCGTGCATTGGGACTGGGCGGTGTCGAAACGGCTGTGTCGAAGCGCCCTTTTTACTCCACATCTTCCACGACGCGCCACTGAATCTCGTCGTTCATAAACTCATGCGAAGCAATGATGGCCGTGTTGGGCAGGCGTTCGTAAAACTTGGAAATTTCAATTTGTTCCTTGTTTTCCTGCACTTCTTCGATGGTATCCGAACTGACAGCAAATTCTTCGAGTTTGCGCTGGATTTCCCACTTCAGATCGCTCGAAATCTGGCGGGCGCGTTTGCTGACAATGACGATACTCTCGTACACATTGCCGGTCTTGCCGACGAGTTCGCCTACGTCACGGGGTTGTACATTGGGGTCGAGGCCCTGGGCTTTACTTTTAATGTCGCTCATAAAAATGTGTAAAGGTTGGAAGGTTGGAGGGTTGGAAGGTTAGAAGGTTTCTGGTTGGTACAATACTCTTCAACCAGGAACCTTCTAACCTTCCAACCCTCCAACCTTCTAAGTGATTTTGAATTGTTTTTTCAGGTTTTTCAGCGTTTGCTCGGCTTCGCGCCGTATTTGTTTGATTTCCTTGCTGTATTTCCCGGAGGGATATTTTAGCAAAAAGTCGTCGCAGCGGATAATCGCTTCGTTGTAACGGTCGAATTTCTTTTCCAGAATACTGTTTTCGCTGAGTAGAAACGCTGATTTGGCAATCAGGTAACGCACGCGTTCGGCATCGGGGCTTTCGGGATAGTCACGGAGCAGGTTGTCGAACGACAATACGGATGATTGGTATTGCCGCAGGTTGTAGTACAGTTCGCCTTCAGCGAAAGCCTTCTGTTCCAGTTTCCGCCGCAGCACGTCAATCATCTTGTTGCACTCGGCCATGCGCTGGCTTTGGGGGAACAGATTGGCAAACAACTGAAATTCGTCAATGGCTTGCCGTGAACTTCCCTGATCGAGCCGAAAAGTCGGCGACATCAGGTAATTTGAGTAAGCCGACATATAGGCGGCTTCCTCTCGAAACGGCGAAGTGGTGAATGTGTTCGAAAAATTTTTGAAATAGTAGGCTGCCAGCACGTACTGCCTCAGGTGATAATACGTGTAGGCGTACTGGAAATAGGCCTTCTCGGCGTCTTTGCCGCCGCGGATGGAGTTGAGCACCAGATCGAAAAGGGTTTGCGAGCGCTGGTACTCGCCCTTGTCGTAGTATTCGAAGGCTTTTTTCAGAACCAGTTCGGCATCGCCGCTGACGCGTACACGTTCGAACTCGCTTTTACAGGCGCCGGCCAGAAACAATACTCCGACCAGCATCAGTAAAACAGGCGTTTTTTTCATAGCGCGCAAAGGTATGGGATTTGTTGGAAAAATGATGGGTTGCATAAAAGTTCAATTACCGCATTTGATTCGCCAAACGACCGCAGGCGCCGTTTGGCGGCGCAGGGTGGAAAATGACGCTGCTAAACAAGATTGGGTTGCCGTTGTTTCCTGACAATTTCCTGGACCGGAACAAGCGTCGTTACACCGGGAATTTGTGCGAACTTTGCGCCACCAAACGATAATCTACATTCCTTGTTATGCAACAAACTGGAGAAAAATCACCCAACGTCTTTTCCCTTGAGGAGCAGTTTCAGGCCAAAATTGACAACGATGTGCGCATCGAGCCGAAAGACTGGATGCCCGAATCGTACCGCAAAACGCTGATCCGTCAAATCGGCCAGCACGCGCACAGCGAAATCGTAGGTATGTTGCCCGAAGGAAACTGGATCACCCGGGCGCCCTCCCTGAAACGCAAGGCCATCCTGCTGGCTAAAGTACAGGACGAAGCCGGCCACGGCCTGTACCTGTATTCCGCCGCTGAAACGCTGGGTGTCGGACGCGACACCATGCTGGAAGAGTTGCACAGCGGAAAGGCCAAATATTCGTCCATTTTCAATTACCCGACAATCTCCTGGGCCGATATCGGCGCCATTGGCTGGTTGGTGGACGGGGCCGCCATTCTCAACCAGATTCCGATTTGTCGTTGCTCGTACGGTCCGTATGCCCGGGCAATGGTGCGTGTATGCAAGGAGGAAAGTTTTCACCAGCGCCAGGGCTTTGAAATTCTGCTCACCCTCGCCAACGGCTCGCCGGAACAACGCGCCATGGCCCAGGACGCGATCAACCGTTGGTACTGGCCTGCGGTGATGATGTTCGGCCCTTCAGATGCCGATTCCACGCATTCCGCACAGAGTATGCAGTGGAAAATCAAACGCTTCACCAACGACGAACTCCGCCAGCGCTTTGTGGACATGATCGCCGAGCAAGTCAAGGTGCTGGGCTTGACTGTACCCGATCCCGACCTCAAATGGAACGAGGCCCGTGGGCACTATGATTTCGGCCCGATTAACTGGGATGAGTTCTGGAACGTGGTCAAAGGCAACGGCCCTTGCAACAAACAGCGCCTCAACGCGCGTGTCAAGGCATGGGAAGATGGGGCCTGGGTACGCGAGGCCGCTCTTGCGCATGCGGAGAAAAAAGCCGCGCGAGCCGTGCAGGATCGGGAAATGCAAGCGGCTTGATAACCGCCGGATGCAAATCTGGTCTGCCTATTCACATTAAAATGTGATTGTGCGTCAGGATTTGAATACCGTAGATTTGCGAAAAATTTTATTTATGAAGT
>JAEUUV010000152.1 GCA_016787285.1 Saprospiraceae bacterium
ATAGAAGAAAAGCCTTTTAACTCCCTCAGGCCAAACCCCAAAAACCGGCCCCAAAAACCTTTTTTAACCCTTCGCCCATGCAGACGATATACGATGGACTGGACAACTCAAAAGACCCCAAACAACGGGACTACTGTTCTATGTGTGTATTCGGCGACCTGGGCAAGGGCAAAAGCACCTTCATCCGGCAGCAGGCCAAATTCTATATCGAGCGCACCCGCGACAAAAAAGTGCCCCGCAAAGTGTTGATCTGCGATCCTTCGCGGGCTACCGCCTTCGACGAGTTCCCGCAGATCACGCTCACGGAACTGAAATACGGCGTCATCAACCCGCAGACGCGCAAGGCCCAGCGTTGGGATCGCGGCATTCGGGTGTTGCGCAACGTGAAATGGAAAGACCCGTCTTGGTTTCAAATCCTGAGCACCTGGTTCCGCAACGGCCTGGTTATTCTGGACGAGAGCCGCAACTACATCCCGCAAAAGAGCGAGATGCCCGAGGAACAGATCGAGTTTTTCACCATCCACCGCAACAACTGCATCGACGTGATGGTGGTGAGCCACGACTTTATGAGCATGAACCTGCTGCTGCGCAAGGCCTTCCGCATCTACATCGTGTTCCGCACCGGTGACAAACCCAACCACGAAGCCTGGTTCACGGTCCGAACCCTACCCGAGGAGTTGTACGCCATCTGGACCACGTTGCAACGCCTGCGCAGTCCGGCGGCGAAGATGTCGCCCTTTGTGCTGTACGACCGGGAAACCGGGCGCACCAAACTATACGCGGATCTCGACAAACTGGAAATATTGGTGCCGGACCTGGAAAACCCGGCCCTACACCAAAGCATACCGTACCGGAAATTCAATGGAAAACAAATCTTGATTACTAAAAACAACTGACTATGACCACCGACACCTTACCCGAAATAACCCCGCTCACCCCACCGGCAGAGCCACCTTCTTTCATCAGCCAGCCCGTGGAGGACTGGACCGATGACGAAGTGATCTTCTTTTACGATCTCTACCTGGCGACCAAGGCTGTTAGTGAATTGTCGGCCCGCGAACTGCAAATCACCGTCCGCTACGGCGACATTGCCAAACAACGCCGCGAACAGGCCGAGCAAACCGGTTTCGACGCGGAAGTGGAGGCCATCCGGCGCCAGGTGTCCCTCCAGGTGGAACGCTATGCCGTAGCCGCGTTGCTGGAGGAATACCACAAACGTTCGTTTCCCGAAGTGGCCCGGGGTAATGCCTCGGAAGAAGTGCGCCTGATCGTGCGCTTCGGCCAGCGCGAAATCGAACTGCGGGCCAGCGACCTGGCCACGGCCTTCGGCGGTTTTGGCAACCCCAAAGCACGGGAGTTTACCCGCGCCCTGGATGCCGTGCTGGCGCTGGCCAAAGCAGCAGCCACCCAGCAGCGCAACCGCATCGAACGCTCGAAGGGCCGCAACTGGGCCGGTTATACCAAAGACCTGCGCTGGTCGGCGGTGGTGAACAAAATGCGCGCCGAGGACGGCGAAACCCTGTAAAACCCTACGCACATGGAAAACATACCCCGTTGGGCCATCTGGCTGGCGCTCGCCCTGATCGCCGTGGCCGCCGCTTTTACCATCACGGCCAGCCTACGCCGGCTCAAAAACGAACGCAAGGCCCGGCAACTGCTCGATCAGGGCAAAGTGACTGTGGCACTGTCGCCCGGTGAAATCCAGCAGATCGTTTCCGAGATCAAAAAATCCATCCAACCATGACCCTCGAACTTACCCCGCAAGCCCGCCGCATCGGCGCCATCGTTGCCTATTTGCTGCTGTTGGCCTTGCTTGTCACCTGGTTGATTCAGCAAATCCGGGCAACGGCCGCTTACGCCCGCGCCATGAACGGCATCGCCGAAGCCGCCCGAAAAGGCGAAAACGTGACGGTGCAGGTGGCTAACTTCAATTCCAATCCCCAACTACTGACTGATGGAAAACCTAAATCTGACCCAAACAGTAAATCCTGATGGGGTGGGCCGGGTGCCCTGGAAACCTATTGGCGTCCTGTTGCTCCTCGTTTTTTCG
>JAEUUV010000167.1 GCA_016787285.1 Saprospiraceae bacterium
CGGTGACCATTCGATCTGAATGAGTGGGGGTAAGGAAACGAACAAAATAATTATAGACGTTCCAGTTTACCCGGATCGGCTATGATTATCACCTCATTCGGTGTAATTTTTGATAATATTGCCCCGGATAACTACTCCCAGCGCATGGAAAAACTAAATCTCAGCAAACTCGAACAGCACCTCGCCAAGGCGGCCTGGATACTAAAAGGCCCTGTGGACGCGGCCGATTTCAAGGTGTACATCTTCCCTTTGCTGTTTTTCAAGCGCATTTCCGATGTGTACGATGAAGAGTATCACGTGGCTTTGGAGGAATCCGGCGGCGACCCGGAATACGCCGAACTGGCCGAATTACACCGATTCATCATCCCGGACGGCTGCCACTGGAACGATGTGCGCCAAACCACCGTCAACGTCGGGCATGCCTTGCAAACGGCCTTCCGCGAGATCGAAAAAGCCAATCAGCAACTCCTGTACGGCATCTTCGGCGACGCCCCCTGGACCAACAAAGAAAAACTACCCGACGCTCTGCTCATCAACCTGATTGAGCATTTTTCGCAATACAACCTATCCAACGAGGCCGTGGACCCGGACATACTGGGCCAATCGTACGAATACCTGATCAAACAATTCGCCGACCTCACCAACAAAAAGGCCGGTGAATTCTACACCCCGCGCTCGGTGGTGCACCTGATCGGTCAGATCGTGGATGCGCAGGAAGGCGAATCCATCTACGACCCTGCCTGCGGCACTGGCGGCATGCTGCTGGAGTGCATCGAACACCTGCGCGCGGCGGGCCGAGACTACCGCACCCTGAACATGTACGGCCAGGAAAAGAACCTGACCACCTCCACCATTGCCCGCATGAACATGTTCCTGCATGGCATCGAGGATTTCCAGATCGTACGCGGCGACACCCTGCGCCAGCCCGGACATCTGGAAAACGATACCTTGCAGCAGTTCGACTGCGTGATCGCCAATCCGCCGTTTTCGCTCAAGGAATGGGGCGCCGAACAGTGGGTCAACGACCCCTACGGACGTAACATCGCTGGCGCCCCGCCCCAAAGCAACGGCGACATGGCCTGGGTGCAACACATGATCCGATCTATGAAACCCCGAACCGGACGCATGGCCGTGGTGCTGCCACATGGCGCCCTGTTCCGCAAAGGCGCCGAAGGCCGCATCCGGCAGGCACTGATCGAACAGGATATGCTGGAGGCCGTGATCGGACTGGGGCCGAACATCTTCTACGGCACCACTTTAGCCGCCTGCGTGCTGGTGTTCCGGGCGCAAAAAGCCGCGAGCAAAAGAAACAACGTGCTGTTCATAGATGCCGCCGACCAGGTACGCGTGGGCCGCGCTCAAAATTTTCTGGAGCAACAGCACGTGGACACCATCTACCAGTGGTACCGCGATTTCCGGGACGTGCCCAACCACGCCCGCGTAGCAAGCACGGACGATATTCGGGAAAAAGATTTCAACCTGAACATCCCGCTGTACGTGGAAAAAGAAACCGTGAACGATCTGCCGACGCTGGAGGAGGCGCTGGCGGAGTTGGAAACGGCGGCGGGGGAAGCTTGGGCCGCAGAAGAGCGGTTTAAAGGGTTGTTGAAAGAGTTTAACCTAGTAATTTGACAAGTTGACTTTATAATTTGCAAGGTTAAGTCGAGTGTAAAGATCAAGTTAGCACCATTCACCTATAGCCCGCGATGCACAACAAATCTGTTTTAAACGCCAGTTTTTCCGAACTTGAAAAGGATTTTCAATCGCTCCTGGAAAAAGACATTCCAACGCCTGTGACGGCGCGGAGTTCTTTTTTGGAAATAGCGCAAATCCAACACTACGAAGTAGTTAACAGCCGGATTTATAGTTTTTACCTGCAAAATACCGAGCATGGCTTTCGGGATTTATTTTTGAAATCGCTCATCGAATTAATTCATTTGAAGTGGGTCAACACAAAACCGACTAAACCGGAAAAACCGTTTTTTGAGCTTCCGGGCGATTGGAACTGCTCCACGGAAGTAGCGACCAAAAAAGGAAACCGCATTGATCTTTGGATTGATTGGGACTCAAAAGAAGGTGACAGAAAAACCATTCTGATTGAAAACAAGATTTTTCATTTTTTGAGAAATGATCTGGAAGACTATTTTGATACACCCGGCGGCAAAGCGAAAGACAAAGTCGGGGTACTGCTTACACTGGGCGAACAGAATGCCGGACACGAACATTTTATAAATATCACCCACGAAGAATGGCTATCCCAAATCAGAAAAAACTGGGGTGAATACATTCCGGACGCAGATGACCGTCATCTGCTCTTTCTGAAAGATTTCATGCTCAACATGTCCAAACTGGTTAAGAATCTCGAAAAAATGCACGATTTTATTCAATACTACATCCAACACCGGGAGCAAATTGAATCGCTCCTTACCGCCCGAAACAACTTTGCCGCCAAAGTACTCGACTCTTTTTCAAAGGCGGGAGAGCACCTTAAATGGGGCGTTCTCCACAAGTCTGCAAACCATTACCGCGCCCTGCAGGTAAATCCTGCCTATGATTTTAAACTTACCGGGGTATTCAATAACGAACCTGTCTGGAAATATCCCTTTTATATTGTTTTGGAAATATTCGGAAAATTGCTGCCACAGAAGGATGCCTTGAGGGGAAATGAGGGGTTTTTAACTAAATTTACCCTGGAAAGGCACGACTGGGGGCAATCAACCTACGCCCACATCGCCGGAGTAGGTTATGATTTCCAGGATATTGGAAACAAAGACCTGATCACGTATTTTGAAGAACAACTGGACCAAACATGGAAACCGGCTTGCGATTACCTTGTAACCGAGATTCTGTCGAAACCATGACCCAATCCCAACTCGAACGTTACCTCTGGGGCGCCGCCACCTACCTGCGCGGCCACATTGACGCCGGCGACTACAAGCAGTACATCTTCCCGTTGCTGTTCTTCAAGCGCATCAGCGATGTGTGGGACGAAGAGTACGAACAGGCCCTCGCCGAAAGCGGCGGCGACCTCGACTACGCCGCGTTTGCCGAAAACCACCGCTTCCAGATACCCGAAGGCTGCCACTGGGAGGACGTGCGCCAGGTGACCCGCCACGTGGGCCGGGCCCTCGCCGAGGCCATGCGCGGCATCGAAAAAGCCAACCCCGACCAACTCTTCGGCATCTTCGGCGACGCCTCCTGGACCAACAAAGACCGCCTGAGCGACGAAACCCTCATCAACCTCATCGAACACTTCAGCCAACACCGGCTCGACCTGTCCCGCGTGCCGCAGGACGAACTCGGCAACGCCTACGAATACCTCATCAAACAATTCGCCGACGACAGCGGCCACACCGCCGCCGAATTCTACACCAACCGCACCGTCGTGCGCCTGATGACCCTGCTCATGGACCCACAGCCCGGCGAAAGCGTGTACGACCCCACCTGCGGCTCCGGCGGGCTGCTGCTCAACGGCGCCCTGCAACTCAAAACCGCCGGCCAGGAATACCGAACCCTGAAACTCTACGGACAGGAGATCAACCTCATCACCTCCTCCATCGCCCGTATGAACATGTTCCTGCACGGCATCGAAGATTTCCGGATCGTGCGCGGCAACACCCTGAGCCACCCTGGATTCCTGAAAAACGACGAACTCCAGACCTTCAACGTGGTGCTGGCCAACCCGCCATACTCCATCAAAGCCTGGGACCAGAAAGCCTGGGCCAACGACCCCTACGGACGCAACCTCTGGGGCACGCCCCCACAAGGCTGCGCCGACTACGCCTTCCAGCAGCATATCCACAAGAGCCTGGACCCGAAAAACGGGCGCTGTGTGGTGCTCTGGCCGCACGGCATCCTGTTCCGCGACGCCGAGGCCCACATGCGCCGCAACATGGTGGAAAGCGACGTGGTGGAGTGCGTCATCGGGCTGGGGCCGAACCTGTTCTACAACTCCCCGATGGAAAGTTGCCTGCTGATCTGCCGGACGAACAAAACGCCCGAAAGAAAAGGACAGATTCTGTTTATCAATGCCGTGGAGGAAGTGCGCACGGAAAAAAGCATGAGCTATCTGGATGAGGCGCACGTACAAAAAATCTATGCTGCATACCGAGATTTTCGGAGCGAAGACGGATTTTCCAAGGTAGCATCAGTGAAGGAAGTGCTCGAAAATAAAGCTAGTTTGAACATCTCACTATACGTCGGAAAATCGTCGCTTAAAACACAGGAAAACAACTTACAAGAAACCATACAAGCGTGGAGTAAAGCATCCGGAGAACTCCGGCAATCGATTCAGGACTTAATTGCAACCTTGAAATGACATTTGATAAGTCGAATTGGAAAGCAGTTACTTTCGGTGAAGTCTGCCGAAACGTGAACGACAACGAACGCGACCCGCTTGGCGC
>JAEUUV010000229.1 GCA_016787285.1 Saprospiraceae bacterium
AGCAGGGCATAGCCGAGGTAGTCCGAACCTTTTTTTCGCAGGCGACCGAGGCCCTCTTCGACGCGTTTTCGGATAGTCTGGAACGTATCATCGGGGTCTTCCTGAAAGGAAATGACAAAGTTCTCTCCGATAAAAACTGCGATCTGCTCGCTGAACAGTTCGCAATTGTCGGCTTCGAGGCGCAGGTTGTGCAGGATGAAAAACAGGGTGTGGTCGTACTCCTCCAGTTTGGGGCGCTGCTGGGTGTTCAGCACGTCTTCGAGCGCCAGGTGGTGGAGATCAAAATCAGTACCGACGCGCTCCACGAGGGCGGTATCTGTCAGCCCGTGCACATCCACCCAAACAACTCCCTGCGGGCGGCGGCGCCATTCGGGAATGTAATGCCCTTTTTCTTCGTGTCCGGTTTCGTCGAGCCAAACGGTCTGCACCCGAGTGCCGGCTTCCGGCCGGTGACCGGTGTAGATCAGGGTTCCGGGCGGCAGCCCTTTTTTCCGAATTTTCCGGTGTTTTCTTTTGCCCATGCGGCAAAGATAGCACAGCACCTGCGATGCTCCTGCAGATCGCACCATACCTTTGCCGGCAAATCAATTTACGATCTACATGGAGTTACAGCAGATTCTACCCCACCTGAAACACACCGATTCCGGCAACTTTTTCCTTATCGCCGGCCCCTGCGCCATCGAGGGCGAGCAGATGGCATTCGACATCGCCGGGCAGGTGCGCGAGATTTGTGAGCGACTGTCCATTCCCTACATTTTCAAAGGCAGTTACCGCAAGGCCAACCGCAGCAAACGTGACTCGTTCACCGGCATCGGCGACGAACGGGCGCTCGGAATTCTGAAATCCGTGGGCGACACCTTCGACCTGCCCGTGACCACCGACATCCACACCGACCCGGAGGCCGCCATGGCTGCCGCATACGTGGATGTGTTGCAAATACCCGCTTTCTTGTGCCGTCAGAGCAGTCTTTTAGCCGCCGCCGCGCAAACAGGCAAAGTGGTGAACATCAAAAAAGGGCAGTTCGTCAGTCCCGAAGCCATGCGTTTTGCCCGGGAAAAAGTGATGGAAGAGGGCAATCCAAATGTCTGGCTTACGGAGCGGGGCGTGATGTTCGGCTATCAGGATCTGATCGTGGATTTCCGGGGCATACCGGCCATGCAGGCCTTCGGTGGCCCGGTCGTACTGGATTGTACGCACTCCCTGCAGCAACCCAACCAAAGCAGCGGGGTCACCGGCGGCAAGCCGGCGCTTATCGAGACCATTGCACGGGCAGGGGTAGCGGTAGGGGTAAACGGGCTTTTCATCGAAACGCACCCCGATCCGGCTACTGCCAAATCCGACGGCGCCAATATGCTTCCGCTCGACCGCCTGGAGGGCTTGCTGGAGCGATTGGTGCGGATACGCCAGGCTGTTCGTTTCTGAGGTATTCTCATCCAATATATCCAAAATATGAATTTAAAAGGGGGTTTATTGGAAATTGTACGGCTTACACTATTTTTACCGCCGCAAAAAAAGCCGCTCCTTTAAAAAAACAGCCTTGTTTTTGCTCCGGCAATTTTTTTTCGGTTGTCGCACACCACGTTTTTCCCTTGCTGCATCTTGGGTGTTGTACGGGTTGGAAACGGTGCGGAATGCGCAAAGCCGGAGTCGAAAATCTGTTTCAGCAAGGAGTCTTTTCTGAACGTTACATTTATTCATTCAAAACTAAAACGCAGCATGACAGCAGCAAAAAACACTCCTGCTCCACAACAACAAAAAGGCTCGATTTTTCCGTACATCGCAATCCCTGCCTGTTTTGTTCTTTCAATCCTGGTCTACCTGTTTGTTTTTGGCGACCCGTCGCACTTCGTTGACGGCGACCCGACCAAAGACCCTCTGCCCGGTGATTACTTTGGTACAATTTACAAAGGCGGCTGGGTAGTGCCGATTTTGTTGGGCATGTTTTTTATCACCATTGTTTTTGTACTGGAGCGCGCCATTACGCTGGGCAAAGCCACCGGTGCCGGCAAAGTAGATGACTTTGTAAAAAGCCTGCGATCTGCACTTGACCGTGGCGACATGGCTGCTGCAGTAGCAGCATGCGACAAACAAAAAGGCTCGGTTGCCAACGTGGTTCGCGCCGGCCTGACCAAGTACGCCGAAATGGAAAAAGTGACCGGTATGGAAAAAGACGAGAAGTTGCTGGCCATCCAGAAAGAAGTGGAAGAAGCCACCACGCTCGAACTGCCCATGCTGGAAAAGAACCTCAACATCCTCGCTACACTGGCTTCTGTGGCTACCCTTATCGGTCTGTTCGGAACGGTACTCGGGATGATTCGCGCCTTCGCGGCCCTTTCCACCGCCGGTGCGCCGGACTCCAGCGCGCTTGCCATGGGTATCTCGGAGGCTCTGATCAACACGGCTCTTGGTATCGGTACCTCGGCAATTTGCATCATCACCTACAACTTCTTCACCTCGAAGATTGACGGTATGACCTACAGCATTGACGAAGCCGGCTTCAGCCTGTCGCAGACTTATGCGTCGCAACACCACTGATCACAAGCGAATGTTGAGGCATTCGACCCCCGAGGGTTCGCCTGATATTCATCATAAAAAATGTTTGCATTATGCCAAAACATAAGCCGAACCGACACTCGCCTACTGTGGATATGACTGCCATGTGCGACGTATCGTTCTTGCTGCTCACGTTCTTCATGCTTACGGCCAAAGCCAGGCCGCAGGAGCCGGTTGCCGTGGACACACCTTCCTCCATTTCCGAGACCAAACTGCCGGATGCCGGCACGTTGACGATTCTCGTGGATAAAGAAGGTAAAGTGTTTCTCGACATGGCCGGGTCGCACACGCGCAGGTTGCTGATAGACACCATGGACGCCAACTACGGGATGCGACTGACCGACGAGGAAAAAAACAAATTCGCCATTTACGGCGCCTTTGGCGTACCAACCAAGGACTTAAAAAAATGGCTGTCCTTACCTAACGACGAACGCCTGAGTGCCAACGTGCCCGGTATTCCTGCCGACTCCGTCAACAACGAACTTGGGCCGTGGATACACAATGCGCGGCGGGCACAGTTCCGGAAAAAGCAGGAAGGCGTGGTCAAGGAAGAGTACGTGATCGTAGTCAAAGCCGACAAGGACACGCCCTACCCGGCCATGCAAAAGGTGATCAATACGCTGGTGGATTTCAACGTCAACAAGTTCAACCTGATCACCAATACCGAGGCCGACCCGAATAAAAAAGATGCACTTTAACCGTGCTTCTTTGTTCGGTACAACAACATTTCATCACCAAATAACAGCATACCAACATGGCTGAAATTCAAACCGCGGATAGTGGTGCCAGAAAAAAAGGTGGCGGTAAGGTGCGTTCCAAAAAAATGTCAACCCGGGTGGACCTCACCCCCATGGTGGACCTGGCGTTCCTGCTCATCACCTTCTTCATGCTGACAACCACGTTGGCCAAACCACAGATTATGCCTGTGGTGATGCCGGAAAAAGACGTGGACAAGGAAGACCTGGAGGCAACAAAAGAATCCCAGGTACTCACGCTGCTTCTTGGAGCCGACGACAAGGTGTACTACTACGAAGGCATCACCGATACCAAACTGGACTCGACCGACTACTCGGCCGAAGGTCTCCGCAAGGTGATTCTTGATAAAAAAGACCGTGTCCAGAAGCAATGGGGCGATATGGAGCGCGATGATCCGAAGAACCCGGGGCAAAAGAAAAAGGTGTCCAAACTCAACGTGATCATCAAACCGACGAAGGAATCGCGTTACAAAAATCTCGTGGATGCATTCGACGAGATGAAAATCACCAACGTAGCGCTTTACGTCTTGCTGGATATTTCCAAACAGGAAGAAGACTTTATCCTGAACCCCGCAGGCGGGCTGAAGTTTTCGGTAGAGGAGCAAGTACAGGCAACAACGAAGTAAGTTCAGGAGTTGCCAAACTAATGTCACAAACTTTTTAAAAACAACGATTATGGCTGATTCAAAAGGAGGAGGCACCGCGTACAGCGATATGTTGGATATCATTTTCGCCGACCGGAACAAGGCTTACGGCGCATACCAACTCCGGCGCTCCTACCCGCAGTATGTGGGTCGGGCATTGGGGGTGGGCCTTGCGCTCATCATCCTGTTCTTCGCGTTCCCGTATATCATGTCCAAGGTGTCGGATGTGCTCCGGAGTGATGCACCGATCGAGGTGACGGCCGAACTCGGCCCGCCGCCGGATATTGATCCGAATAACCCGCCGCCACCACCACCACCACCACCACCCACACCGCCACCGCCTACGCGCTCGACGGTACAGTTTGTGCCGCCCATCGTGAAAAAAGACGAAGAAGTGGCCGATAAGGAGCCGCCGACCGTCGAAGAGGTGATCGAAACCAAGGCCGACGTTGGCGCGGAAACCAAAGCAGGCAATGAAGACGCCGCTCCGTCTATTGACGAGAACCCGTCGGAACTCGCCGTGGTGGAAGCGCCCAAGCAGGTGGAGGAAAAAACGTACGAGATGTTCGATATCCAGAAACCACCGAGTTTTCCCGGTGGCGACGCCGAACTGCTCAAGTATCTGGCACAAAACATCAAGTATCCGCCGCTTGCCCGCGAAAACAACATTCAAGGCTCGGTGGTACTCACGTTCGTCGTCGGTAAAAAAGGCGATGTAAGCGATGTCCAGATCGTGAAGGATATCGGCGGCGGGTGCGGCAAGGAAGCTGTGCGCGTAGTGCAGTCCATGCCAAAATGGAGCGCAGGTGAAGCCAACGGTAACCCGGTTAAAGTGCGCTTTACGCTGCCGGTGCGTTTCAAACTCGAGTGATCCAACCGCACCTGGTGCGTGTTTTGCAGCGACATTTGCTGCGGTAACGCTCAAAAAATAACTTCACGAAAAATAGGCTTTCGGCCTGAAACGCGTGGGTTGTTTTTTGGGCGTTTTTTTTATCCACCCTGTCTGTTGGCGATGACAAACCCTGGCTTGTTAAAATTGATTCTGTTCGCACTCGGTATTGCAGGTGTGACAATTCCATGCATGGATGCCCAGCCCCAGCGCCGGGCAAATATCTGGCATTTCGGCAACGGCATGGGTATGGATTTTTCCTGCGGCAGGCCTGTCGCTCTGGGTAATACCTACATTACATCCCTCGAAGGCGCAGCAGGTATCTGTGATGAATCCGGAAGTCTGCTCTTTTATTCCAACTGCGGCGGCGGAAAACGAGGCACCGAACAAATCAACGGCGCAATTTGGAACCGCAACAGGGAAGTGATTTTCGACCTGAATAATACACAAGGCGGCGGCATCAGCGCCTCACAGGGCGGTATTGTTGTACCCGACCCGGCTTCCGGCTCGCGGTACTACCTGTTCATGGTGGATGAACTGGAAAGTATCGGCTCTCCCGCGCGGGCACACCGGGGGCTGACGTACTTTCTGATTGACATGAATCTGGCCGGCGGGTTCGGTGGTGTGGTAAAAAGCAACATGCCGGTGTTTTTGCCGGCAGCGGAATGTATTACTGCCGCCCGCCACAGCAACGGCGCCGATTACTGGGTACTGACCGTGGATTTTGAAAGCCGCGATTTGGTAACGGTACTCGTAACCGCAAATGGTGTGCAAACTCCGGTTCGCCACACACGTCAGGTTTTCGTCGGCCCGCTTGTGCTGAAAATGTCGCCCGACGGGCAATACCTGTTCGATGGAACAGACCTGTACCGGTTCGATGCCTCGACCGGCAGTATCGCGTGGGTGTGCAGCATTGATCTTGCCAACAACTACGCGTACAGTTTTTCACCCTCAAGTCGCTATCTCTACACCATTCGCCAAACCACTCCGCGCACCCTGGTTCGCTACGATTTGCAGGATGCCGTCATCGGCGCCGAATTTGAACCGGTAGCCACGCTTGCCGACTATTTTACCGGCTACATGCAAACCGGACCCGACGGCAATATTTATTTCAATGCAACCAACTTCACCCAGGGCTTCGACCGGGTTGGCATTTCGATGATCCAGTGCCCGGACACCGACGCGCCGAAAGTGCTGTTCGATGTGCTCTATTTTTTTGTGAACGCCCAGGGCAGTCAGAACGGACGATTTGCCGGCCTCGTGAATATCGCCGATTTCTGGTTTGATGGTTTGCAGGACGAAATCGAAGGGGATACCCTGGAAAAAAAACTGTGCCCCGGTACCACGCTTACGCTCCGTCCCGGTTGCAAAGGCGAATCGTACAGATGGTCTACCGGCGCAACCGGCGAAGTGTTGCCGGTTACGGAACCCGGGCAGTATCGGGTCAGCATCACAAGCGGTTGCTTCACCGTGGTGGAAACGCATTTGGTTGTGCCGGGGCAGCAGCCGGCTGTGGCGCTGGAGCATGTGGCGTTCGACAATTTTTGCTCCGCACTACCCTTTCCCTTGCAGGCTGTCGCCCAGCATGCCGATACCCTCGTTTGGTCCACCGGTGCAACCGGACCCGGCATTGCCGTGGAATACGGAGGCCGGTATTCCGTCACTGCCGCCAACGCCTGCGGGGAGGCGGAGGCTGTGGTGGAATTTCCCACGGATTTGTGTTGTAGGGTATTTGTGCCGAATGCCTTTGCACCGGATCGGTTCGGATTCAACGAACAATTTCAGATAGCCCCGTTTCAGTGCCCGTTCACTGAATTCCAACTGCGCGTCTTCTCGCGCTGGGGCGAACTTGTTTTTGAAAGCAATGACCCAAATGTGCCGTGGAGCGGAATTTCCAAAGGGGAAAAATGGCCTGCGGGCGTGTACCTGTGGACTATGACTTACCGCCTGAGCGACGATCCGCAACAACGCCTGGTCCGTCGGCGTGGCGACTTGACCTTGCTCCGGTGAGTGAATTATTTTACCATTAATTTTCTGAAAAACAATTGGTTGTGCACACGCCAGAATGCTACGGAAATTCATCTTGTCTGCAACGATCATTCTTAAACCAGTACAGCCATGACACACCAATCGCAACCGTCCGGCGCCTATAGGGACCTGCTGGACATCGTTTTCGCCAACCGCAACCAAGCCTATGGCGCCTACCAACTCCGCCGAACGTATCCCGACGCGCTTGCCCGCGCACTGGGTGGCGGGTTTCTCGTTATTGGGGCGTTTTTTCTCTCCGTGCATCTGCTCGACCGCTTGGGGAAAAACGCTACGACTACTGATGTCCCGGACGACACTACTGTAATCTTGTCGGACAAGAAACAACCTGAAGTTTCGAAGCCCCAAATTCTCAAAACGACAGCAGCCGGCGCCGCACAGGCCAAAAAACGGTTCGTGCCACCACTCATCGTTTCAAACGAACAGGCGCCTGAACCGGAGGCCCAAAACACCCAGGCCGACCTGATCCAGTCAAATGCCGACGTGGGGGCAAGCAATCAGGCAGGCGAGACCGACGGCCCGCCGGACCTGACGGGTGTGATCACCTCCGGCATAGGTTCGGGAGGCGGCACGGGTGCCGCTGCGGGCGACCCGACCGTGTACGACATGAGCGGGGTACACAAGCCGCCCTCCTTCCCCGGCGGCGAACAGGAACTGTTGCAGTATCTGTCCAAACACATCCGCTACCCTGAAGCGGCACGCATCGCGGGACTTTCGAGCCAGCAGGCGGTGGTGTCGTTTGTGGTGAATGCCGACGGCTCCATCAGCGATATTGCCGTGCTGAAAGACCCCGGCGCCGGTTGCGGGAAAGAAGTGCTGCGTGTGGTGAGCGGCATGCCGCAATGGACGCCGGGCGAGTCGAACGGACACCCGGTGCGGGTGCGGTTTTATTTGCCGGTGCGGTTTGAGTTGAAGTGAAAACACGACCGCACCACCGTGGCGACTGTGTTTTTTTAGCGGATACCGCCCTAGGCTGGAATGCCGGATGGTGTTAGTCACTTCATTTTTACAAACGGCACCGTATGCAACAACCTGCCATCTTCGCTCATGCATTGCAAAAAATAACTTCCCGTAGGCAAAAAATCAGCAAATACCACCATCGTCTCGTCATCCGAGCCGGAGTGCCATGATTTCAGCACACGGCCAGTAGCATCCACGATCTGAAAAAAAGAGGACTTGCTTTCGCCCGCTTTACCGCGGTAATAGACATTTAATGCATCACGCACCGGATTGGGGTACAACAGTACGACCGGCATTTCTTGCCTCGGTTCTCCTGCGGGCGATACGAGATGGCAGCCCGGCACGAGGCAACCATAATCATCCACGGCTATGATCCACCCGCGCTGC
>JAEUUV010000235.1 GCA_016787285.1 Saprospiraceae bacterium
CCCAAGCGCAAAACCCGCGCCACCGTCGCCATCGAACGCGGACTGGAACCCCTGGCTAAACGCATCTTTGCTCAGCAGGACAAGCACGGGCTGGAAACTCTGGCTGCAAAATTTATCACGGATGAAGTGCCGACCGTGGAAGACGCCCTGCAAGGCGCCCGCGACATCATAGCCGAATGGGTCAACGAAGACAAACGCGCCCGCGACCGCACACGTCGCCATTTTGAAAAAGGCGCTCTGATTGCTTCCCGACTGGTAAAAGGCAAGGAAACCGAAGCAGCCAAATACCGCGATTACTTCGAATGGAGTGAAAAACTCGCCACCTGCCCCTCGCACCGTCTGCTGGCCATGCGCCGGGGCGAAGAAGAAGGATTCCTGCGCGTGGGCATTGCGCCCGATGAGGAAATGGCGATTTCCGATCTGGAAAAAATGTTTGCCACAGGCTATGGTGAATCCACCGATCAGGTACGGATGGCAGTGAAAGACGGCTATAAACGCCTTTTGCAACCCTCCATCGAAACAGAGTTTCGAAACACATCTAAGGAAAAAGCCGACCTGGAGGCTATCCGGGTGTTTGCCGAAAACCTCCGCCAACTCCTGCTATCGGCCCCCTTAGGCGAACGACGGGTGCTGGGTGTTGACCCCGGTTTCCGAACCGGCTGCAAAGTGGTGGTACTGGATGCCAATGGAAATTTGTTGCACAATACCACCATTTACCCGCACGAACCACAGCGGCAGGTTTTTGAAAGTCAGTCCACTATCGAGGATTTGGTGGAGAAATTCCAGATCGAAGCCATTTCGGTCGGGAATGGTACTGCCGGACGTGAAACCATGGATTTCCTCCGCAAAATCAAATTCCGGCAACCGGTCGAGATTTTTCAGGTCAACGAAGCCGGCGCCTCCATTTATTCCGCCTCCGAAGTAGCACGCGAGGAGTTTCCAAAAGAAGACGTGACTGTGCGCGGCGCTGTCAGTATTGGCCGCCGGCTCATGGACCCACTCGCCGAATTGGTCAAAATTGACCCGAAAAGTATCGGCGTGGGCCAGTACCAGCACGACGTGAACCAAACGATGCTCAAAGACAGCCTCGACCGTACCGTGGAATCCTGTGTAAACGCCGTCGGTATCAACCTCAACACCGCGAGCAAACACCTGCTCACGTACGTATCGGGCCTCGGCCCCGGGCTGGCCCAGAACATCGTAACCTTTCGCGCCGAAAACGGAGCATTTCGCCGCCGCGCCGAACTGAAAAAAGTACCCCGCCTCGGCGACAAGGCTTTCGAGCAATGCGCAGGCTTCTTGCGTATCCGCAATGCCGAAAACCCACTCGACAATACCGCCGTGCACCCGGAGCGCTATGCTCTCGTGGAGCAAATTGCCAAAGACCTCGGCTGTACCGTTTCTACACTGATTGCAGACCGCAGCCTGCGGCAAAAGGTGGATCTCCAGCGCTATGTCAAAGGCGATGTAGGCTTGCCGACCTTGCAGGACATTCTGAAAGAATTGGAAAAACCCGGCCTCGACCCGCGCGGTACTGCCCAGTCCTTCGAGTTTGGCAATGTCCGCAGCATCGAAGACCTGTCGCCCGGCATGGTGCTACCCGGAATCGTGACCAACATCACCAATTTCGGAGTTTTTGTGGACATCGGCATCAAAGCCGGCGGGCTTGTGCATGTATCGCAACTGACCGACAAGTTTGTGAAAAACCCCGCCGACGTGGTCAAACTGAACCAGCAGGTCATGGTGCGAGTGCTGGACGTAGACCTGGAGCGCAAGCGCGTAGCGCTGAGTATGCGCGGGGTGTGACAGTTTTGAGTTTTGAGTTTTGGGTTTTGAGTAGGGGCGGAGGTTTGTTGACTGATACCTGTCGGTTATTTTAAGTACCGGATTTTCACAAAAAACCTGGGATCGCGCGCGCCGATCTGGCGTGCGGCTGCAGGCGAAAGCACCACTTCGATGTTGCTTGCATACCCGACCGGGATTCGCCCGATTACTTTGGCGTACACCGTTCGACGACTCATGGGGTTGTTGACGGCAATGACCGTCCCGATTTGCGCTTCCCGGTGCAAAGCGTACAGATCGCCTTTTTCATTGCTGTCGCGTTGCCAAAAACATACACCCTGCGTAATCACCTCGTTTCGTGCTTTTTTGTCTTCTTCATACCGCAGTTGGTGGGCCTGATCGGTGGTCGGGGGGATTGCCGATGTACGCCAGTCGGCCTGAATACCTTCCAGCCCCATCCAGCCGACATGAAGCAATTGCCCTGGCTGGATTTGTTCGTTGCGCAGGTTGTTGCGGGTTTTGATGGAATCTACCGGCATGCTGAAATGCCGTTTGCAAATCTGGTACAGGTTGTCGCCGGGCTGTACGACGTAATAAATCGGCGCGAATTTGGCCGGTTCGAAGTTTGTACCTTTGTAGCGCCGGATTGCGCGGTTGGGCATCGGAATGCCGACGAGTGAACCCGCCTTCAGCGTTGGATCAGTCTGAAATTCCGGGTGCAGGGCATACAGTTCTTCCAGGCTCAAACCGTAGTATTTGGCCAAAGAAAAAAGTGTTTGCTTGGGCTTTACGATGTGGTGGATCATTTTCTGGCCGTTGTCCACCGTGAGTAAAATGCTGTCTCTGGGCGTAAGTAAAATTCCGTTCGCAGCATTTGGCTGACCCAACAGGTCAACTGTGCCCAAAAGGCAAATCAGTAGCAGGGGCAAGGTCGTGTACATGTCGTTTCTCAAAGATGTCGGCACAAAAGTACTCGAAAATGCCGCACAGCACTCCCTAAACTACTCAAAACTCAAAACTCAAAACTCAAAACTGACAAAGTGATTCCACTCGCCGAACGCATGCGTCCCCAAACCCTCGAACAGTACGTCGGCCAGCGGCACCTGGTCGGCGAAGGCGCCGTGCTGCGTCAGGCGATCGAGGCCGGAAAAATTCCCTCGTTTATCCTGTGGGGGCCGCCCGGAGTGGGCAAAACCACACTGGCGCAACTGATTGCCAAGTTGCTGAAAAAACCGTTTTACCAACTTTCGGCCATTAATTCAGGGGTGAAAGACATTCGGGATGCCATCGAAAATGCCGAAAAAACCACGCTTTTTCAGGCCAAAGGCGCCATTCTGTTCATTGACGAAATCCACCGCTTTTCCAAAAGCCAGCAGGATGCGCTGCTCGGTGCGGTGGAAAAAGGCGTGGTGACGCTCATCGGCGCCACGACCGAAAACCCGTCGTTCGAGGTTATTCCGGCCCTGCTGTCGCGCTGCCAGGTGTACGTGCTGCAACATTTGGACAAGGCCGAACTCGTGGGCCTGCTCCACCGCGCGCTGGAAGAGGATGAAACACTAAAAAATGCCGGCATCGAACTTGTCGAAACCGATGCCATGCTGCTGTACTCAGGTGGCGACGCCCGCCGGCTGCTCAATGCACTCGAATTGGTAAGCAACTACCGTCAACCCGGCGAAACCCTGCGCATCACCAACGACCTGGTGCGGCAGCGCATCCAGCAAAACATCGCTCTGTACGACAAGAGCGGCGAGCAACACTATGACATCATCTCGGCATTCATCAAAAGTATCCGTGGCAGCGACCCCAACGCCGCCGTGTACTGGCTGGCGCGTATGCTCGACGGCGGCGAAGACATCGAGTTCATCGCCCGCCGCATGGTCATCCTGGCTGCCGAGGACATCGGACTGGCCAACCCTAACGGTTTGCTCCTGGCCACTACCACGATGGACGCCATTCGCATGATCGGTATGCCGGAGGCGCGCATAATTCTCTCGCAATGTGCTGTATATCTGGCCACATCGCCAAAAAGTAACTCGGCCTACCTTGCCATTGACAAAGCGCTGGAAACCGTACGCAGCGGCGGCGGGCATCCGGTACCCCTGCCCCTGCGCAACGCGCCTACCAAATTGATGAAAGAACTCGATTACGGCGCGGGCTACAAATATTCACACGATTTCCCCGGTCATTTTGTCCAGCAGGATTTCCTGCCGGATGCGCTGCGCGGCAAGGTGCTGTACGAACCGGCAGAGAATCCCGCCGAAGAACGCGTTCGGCAAAAACTGCGGGAAGACTGGAAGGGGTGGTATCCGTATTAGGTTTTTTGTGTCACAAAGGCTCACAGAGTTTGAGAGGACACAGAGTTTTTTTGCCGAGCGAGAGGGGACGGATTCCTGCGGAATGACAAAAAAATCTGTGTCCTCTCAAACTCTGTGAGCCTCTGTGACACTACCCCTCTACGGACTAATCTAAATACCGTTTCGTCAGATCACCATAAAAATCAATACGTCGGTCACGGAAAAACGGCCAGATCCGGCGCACGGCTTCGGTACGCGCCCGGTCAATTTCGACGACCACATTTTCCTCCCGGTCGGCACTCGACAAGTGCAGTACTTCGCCCTGCGGACCGGCCACAAAACTTTGTCCCCAGAACTGAATCCCCCCGGTGACACCCGTCCAGTCCGGCTCGTGTCCGACGCGGTTCACCGCCACCACGGGCAGGCCATTGGCCACCGCATGGCCGCGCTGGATGGTAAACCAGGCCCCGTGCTGGCGCTCTTTTTCCGCTTGCGGGTCAGTGATTTCCCAGCCGATGGCGGTGGGATAAATCAAAATTTCGGCGCCGGCCAGGGCCATGAGCCGGGCGGCTTCGGGGTACCATTGGTCCCAGCAGACGAGCACGCCGAGTTTGCCGACCGAGGTTTGGATCGGCTGAAAACCCAGATCGCCCGGCGTGAAATAGAATTTCTCGTAGTACGCCGGGTCGTCGGGGATGTGCATTTTCCGATATTTCCCGGCTATGGAACCGTCTTTTTCAAATACCACGGCGGTGTTGTGGTAAAGGCCGGGCGCGCGTTTTTCAAAAAGAGAAGCAACCAGTACCACGCCGTGTTCGCGGGCTGCTGCGGAAAAAACTTCCGTATTCAGGCCGGGTATCGGTTCCGCCATGTCGAACATGGCCGTATCCTCAGCCTGACAGAAATAAATGCCGCAGTGCAATTCCTGTAGCACCACCAGTTCGGCGCCTTGCCGGGCGCAGGCGGCGATGCCGTCGAGTGATTTTTGAATGTTCGACTGCTTGTCAGGAGAGCAGGATTGTTGGACGAGACCTATTTGCACAGTGTTGAGTGTTGAGTTTTGAGTGTTGAGTTTATACCACGCCCGCAGGATATTGCATGGTCAGGCAGTGCAGGGAGCCGTGCTGTTCGATGAGGACGCGGCAGTCAATGCCGATTGTTTCCCGGTCGGGAAAAAGTTCGGCGATGATGTGGAGCGCTTCGGCATCTTGGGGCACTTGATACGTGGGAACCAGTACAGCGCCGTTGATAATCAGAAAATTGGCATAAGTAGCAGGCAGCCGGTGGCCGTCGTCGGCATGGCAAGCATCGGGCCAGGGAAGCGGCACGAGGTGGTATGGCTTGCCGTCGGCAGTGCGGAAGTCCCGAAGTTCCTGCTCCATAGCAAGCAGGGTGGGGTAGTGCTCGTCTTCCGGGTCGGAGCAGTGGACGTAAGCGATTGTGTCGGGCGTGCAAAACCGCGCCAGCGTGTCAATGTGCGCGTCGGTATCGTCGCCGGCAAGCGCGCCGTGGTGCAGCCAGAGCACGCGGTCGAGGCTAAACAATTCCTTCAGCCGCGCTTCGGTTTCGGATTTGGACAAATGTGGATTCCGGTTTGGCGACAGCAGGCACTCGGCTGTAGTCAGCAGCGTACCCTGCCCGTCGCTTTCGATGCCGCCGCCTTCGAGAGCCAGACCGGGGTAGCGGTGCTCGGCGTGCAGCAGGCTTTTTTCCCACAACTGTCGGGTGATACGGTTGTCGTGGTTTGCGGGAAATTTCAGCCCCCAGCCGGTAAACTGGAAGTCCAGCACCACAGGTTTTTCGTGTTCAAAAATCGTGATCCCGCCGTGGTCGCGTGCCCAGGTGTCATTGGACGGCATTTCGGCGAAAACCAAATGCTCCTGTACGGCGTTTTGCAGCAGCGCTTTCGTTTCGTTGGCATCCCGGCACACGATCAGCACTTTTTCAAAACGGCTGATTGTTTCGGCGATTTCCACAAAACAGGGCAACACCTCGTCCAGCATATCGGCCCAGTCGGTGTCCAGGTGCGGGAAGGTCAGTTGAACGGCGCTCTGTGGCGCCCATTCGGCAGGCAAACGGCGGGTGCAGGTTTGTTTTGACATCGGCGGCAAAGGTATTTGCCGGCTGCCAAAATTCCCCGAAATCCGTTCTACCTTTGCGCGCCTCGTAGAGTAAAGTGTCACAGAGGCTCACAGAGGCTCACAGAGTCCAAGAGGACACAGAGGCAATTGCTAATACGACCCAACAGTTTTTTCTCTGTGCTCTCTTGGACTCTGTGAGCCTCTGTGACACTTTACTCTACGGCAGAAACACAAACCAGAAACCCTCCAACCAGAAACCTTCCAACCAGAAATGCAATTCCTTTTCCCGCTTTTTCTTGCCGCCGCGGCGGCCATAGCCATACCGATCATTATCCACCTGTTCTACTTCCGGCGGTTCAAACGCGTGTATTTCACCAATGTGCGCTTTTTGCAGGAGGTGAAAGACATCACGAGCAACCGCCAGAAACTGCGCAACCTGCTGGTGCTGCTGATGCGCTGCTTAGCCATTATTTTTCTGGTATTGGCATTTGCGCAGCCATTCATCCCGCGCTCGTCGGAGGTAAAGGCCGGGGAAAAATCCGTCAGCCTGTTTGTGGACAATTCGTTCAGTATGGCTGCATTATCCAAAGACGCGCCACTGCTGGAACTGGCCAAAAAACGCGCCCGCGACATCGTGGCTGCATACGGGCCTGCCGATCGCTTTCAGGTGCTGACCAACGACTTCGAGGGCCGCGACCAACGCCTCGTCGGCAAGGAAGATGCGCTTTCCCGAATTGAGGAAATCCGGGTCAGTCCGGCCACCCGCGATTTGTCCAAAGTGCTGCTGCGTCAACAACAATGCCTGAGCACCGGCAAATCGGAAAACCGAGTGGCGTTTCTCATTACCGATTTTCAGGAAAATATCTCCGACCTGAGCAATTTCAAGGACACGCTGCTGGACGTGAACCTCGTGCCCATGCGTGCTGTGCGCGAAAACAATATTTCCATTGACTCGGCCTGGTTCGAAAGCCCGGTGCAAATCCTGAACCAGCCGGCCAAACTTATCGTACGTATCAGCAACCGGGGCGACGAGGAAGCGGAAGAAGTGCGTCTGGCGCTGCGCCACGACGGGCAGGAAAAACCTGTCGGCTCCCTGCGCATTCCTGCCCGTGCGAGTAGCCTTGACACGGTGAGTTTCAACATTTTGCATCCCGGTTGGCATCGCGCACAACTGTCCGTCACGGATTACCCCGTGCAGTTCGACGACGCGTACTACTTGTCTTTTCTGGTGGCCGAGCGAATCAACGTATTGTCTGTCAATGGCCTCCAGCCGAACAAGTATCTGAACAACGCCTTTGCCGGCGCCAAATACTTCTCGTTGGACAATGCCGATGTGCGGGCGCTGGACTACTCCAAATTTGCCAACTACCAACTCATTGTGCTAAACGAAGCGACACAAATCACCTCTGGGTTGGCGCAGGAATTGAAAACCTTCTCTGCCAATGGTGGGAATGTACTGGTGTTTCCGGCTCAAAATGCCGATCTGAGCAGCTACAACGGATTCCTCCAGAACTTCGAGGCAGGCACGCTCGGCGCCTACGAAACGACGCCACGCCAGGCCAGCCAAATCAATACCGAAGAATTTGTATTCCGCGACGTGTTTCTAAACACCGGCTCCAACCTGCGACTGCCGGGTACGCAAGGCAACTTCAAACTGGCGCCCAACCGAGGCGAGTATATCCTTAGTTACCGCGACGGATCGGCCATGATGACCAAATATCCTGCCGGCGACGGCGCACTGTACCTCTCCGCCGCGCCGCTCGACGAGCGGGTTAACGACCTGGTGCGCAATGCCGAAATCTTTGTGCCCCTGCTCTTCAAATCGGCCATCGCCGGCTCGAAAGGTCGCCAGATTGCGTACACCATCGGGAAAGACGAAGTGTTGGAGGCGAATCACATCCCCTCGGCAAGTGGCGAAGCTGTGTACAAATTGCGATTGACGCGTGGCGCGGGTGCCGGGCAGGAGGCGAACGGGGCTGACCGCACCCCGTCATCGGAATTTATTCCGGAGCAGCGCATACTCGGAGCCAAGGTGTTGCTTACACCCGGGCCGCAAGTGCAGGAAGCAGGCTGGTACGATCTGGCCTTGCGCGCAGATTCCACGCTGGCGGTGTTTGCGTTCAATTACGACCGTAGGGAAAGCGATCTGCGTTACCGCAGCGAGGAAGATCTGGCTGCCGGACTGCAGGCCAACATGAAAGTGCTGGATCAGAATGCAGAAGCCAATTTTACTCAGGTAGTCAACGAAGAAAACCAGGGTATTGTGCTATGGCGCTGGTGCTTGGTGTTTGCCTTGCTGTTTCTGGCGTTGGAGGTGTTGTTCCTGCGTTTGTGGAAAGTTTAAAAAAAACTCCCTGTCCGGGGTTGCTGATTTGAAGGGGGAGCCTGTATCTTTGCCGCCACTTTTGAAACGGAGGTTGTAGCTCAGTCGGTTAGAGCGTCGGATTGTGGTTCCGAAGGTCGGGGGTTCGAGCCCCCTCATCCTCCCCAAAATTATGAGCCGCCCCGGTTGTCCGGGCGGCTCGTTTGCTTTTATACCTGTATTAATTTGGCTCCACAATCCCCTGCAGCAGCACTTTGGTTTCATTTGGGTAGGTGTTGGCGGTCACATAAATCCACTTGCGCTGCTCCTTGGTCTTGCCTTCCGTGTTGAATTTTGCGGAAATCGCACCTGTGCCGCCCGGCGGGATTTGCTCCTTGGGCCACTCCGGAATGGTACAGCCGCAGGACGAACGCGCATTTAGAATGGTAAGCGGCACTTTACCTGTGTTTTTGAACTGAAAGGTGTGTTCTACCACCGTTCCTTCCAGCACATTGCCAAAATCATGAATCTCCTCTTCGTATGTGATTCGGGCCAGTTTATTGGTATCCAGGGGAAGATCGGCACTTACCGGATTGCGAATCAGCGCGCTGTTTGGCCCGTCTCCACCCCGGATTTCGCGCACGGCATCCGTACCGTCATTTTTGCAGGCTGTCCATGCAAATGCAGTGAAAAAAAGAAAAAAAAGGACGTTTTTCATGGCGTTGTATTTTTTGTGAAACGATGCGCAAAGTTGCAGTTTTCTTTGGTCTAACTTGTCGAAGTAAATTACCCCAGCGACAATTTACCTGCTTTTTATATGGACAAAACCTGTTTTTTGATCGGATTCATGGGCAGCGGTAAAACGTATCAGGGCACTCGCCTTGCAAAACGCCTTGGCGTACCGTTTGTTGATCTGGATGAACGCATTGAAACACATGAAGGGCGTACAATTCCAAAGATTTTTGAACAACAGGGCGAAGCGGCATTTCGTCACCTTGAACGACGATACCTGCATGAACTGGAACACGAAGCGCCCTGTGTGGTGGCTACCGGCGGCGGCACCCCCTGTTTTTTCGACAACATGGACTGGATGAATGCACACGGCACAACGGTTTTTCTGAAAACGCCCGTTCCGGTGCTTGCCGCACGGCTTCGAGCCGATCCGGGGGTACGACCACTCCTGGCCAATGTGCCGGATGACCAGTTGGAAAATCACATTGCGCATTTACTGGAACAGCGTGCACCATATTACTTGATGGCTAAGGCGATAGCAGAAAGTGATGATTTAGTCCGGGTGGAGGAACTAGAGCGGCTGTTCGCTTAATTTCCCGCACTTTACGAGTATGCTGCCCGACCGGATGCCGTTCAGATGTCCTGTCCCCTCAAATTCATGTTGACGGTGCGGCCCGATTTTTACAATCGCCCTCTGCGGAAGAATTTTTCCAAATTAAAAATTTTTAGTGGTGAACAGGACGAAGTTCGATACTTTCGCGGCTTCAAAATATTATTCCACCAGCACCACCACATACCTGCTATGGTAATCGGCCTGATTAAAGAGACCAACGACCCGCGTGTAGCCCTTGTGCCTGCCAATCTTCCCAAACTCAAACCTTCGGGCGCCGAATTCCTGATCGAGAGCGGCGCGGGCGAAAACGCCTTTTTCTCCGACAGCGAATATGCCGAACATGGCCGCGTAGCCGGACGAAAGGAAGTGCTTCAGGGCGCCGACCTGCTCATCAGCGTGCATCCGCTCCCGGAATCGGAGTGGAGCCAGTTGAAACCGGGTGCCGCCATGATCGCCCTGTTCCAGCCGTTTGCCAATGCCGAAATAGTGCCTGCTCTGGAAAAACACCAACGCCGAGCGTTCAGTCTCGACATGATCCCGCGCACCACACTGGCCCAGGCGATGGACATTTTGTCGTCCATGGCATCCATCGCCGGGTACGAAGCCGTGCTCATGGCATCCACCCACCTGAGCCGATACATCCCCATGATGGTGACGGCAGCCGGTACCATTAAGCCGTCGAAAATATTAGTGCTCGGCGCCGGTGTGGCCGGTTTGCAGGCTATCGCCACTGCGCGCCGTCTCGGCGCTATGGTGGAGGCGTTCGATACGCGCCAAGCTGCCAAGGAGGAAGTGGAGAGCCTGGGCGCCAAGTTCATCGAAGTGGAAGGCGCAGTGGACGACCGCGGCGCCGGCGGTTATGCCGTCCAACAAAGTGAAGAGTACCTGCAACGCCAGCGCGCCGAAGTGCAAGCCCGCGCCGCCAAAGCGGATATTATCATTACGACGGCTCAGGTGCGCGGACGCCGTGCCCCCATGCTGTTGCCCGCCGATACGGTGGAGAAAATGCGCCCCGGAAGTGTGGTGGTGGACCTCGCTGCCAGCACCGGAGGTAACTGCGAACTGACGAAAGACGGCCAGATTATCCGCCACAACGGTGTGACAATCATCGGCGACTCCAATCTCGCCAACCGTATGCCACAAGACGCCAGTACGCTTTTCGGCAACAACGTGACCAACTTCCTTACCCTGCTGCTGAAAAAAGGTGTGCAAGACCCGGATTTCTCCAACGAGATCGTGCGGGAGAGTTGCATCTCCTTGAAAAAGACGGAAGCCCCGGCAGCGTAACTACTGCCCCGAATCGCGCTGCCCCGGAGGCAGTACGTTTTTCATTTTTTTTGATAACTGCTTGTTTGCTATAAATTTATGGAAGCACTGCTTACTTTTATTCACGAAAATCTCCTGCTCATTTACTTGCTGGCCTTCTCCATTTTGTTGGGGATCGAGGTGATCTCGAAAGTGCCGGCGGTACTGCACACTCCGCTGATGTCGGGCGCCAACGCCATCCACGGCGTGGTACTGGTCGGCGCGGTCATCGTGCTGTTCAACGCGCCGGCGGACGATTACTTCTCGCTCGGGCTGGGGTTTGTAGCCGTTATTTTCGGCACCCTCAACGTAGTGGGCGGTTTTGCTGTCACCGACCGCATGTTGGAAATGTTCAAAAAGAAAAAGAAATAAGCCGCCGGCTACCGCTCGGCATTTTTTGTCAGTAAACCGGAGTCGGCACGCACCGGCAACACCCATTTCACTATGCTTACCACACATTTACTCGACGTTTTATATTTCATAGCGGCGCTTTCCTTTGTTATCGGCCTGAAGATGCTGAGCCACCCGGATTCGGCGCGGCGTGGCAACATTTTGGCCGCCATCGGCATGGGCCTGGCGGTGCTGGGCACTTTGTTTTTTCACCCGTCTGCCTCCAACGACGTAGTGGAAGACGACCGGATGCTCAAACTGATGCTACTGTACTCGGCTCTCGCCATCGGCGGTTTTATCGGTTGGCGCGCGGCGTACAAGGTGAAAATGACCTCCATGCCGCAAATGGTGTCGCTGTTCAACGGTCTGGGCGGCGGATGCGCAGCCCTGCTGGCTGTGGCCGAAATGAAACTGCAATACGCCGGCGTGCATGGCCACCCCGAAGCGGCAGGTCTGATTCTGGTGTTGTTCACGCTGTTTTTCGGCTCGGTTTCGCTTACAGGTAGTTTGCTGGCTTTCGCCAAACTGGAAGACCTCGTGAAGGACTCTGCCATCACGCTGCCCCGGCACACAATTTTCAACCTCGGCTTGCTGGCCATCATCCTCGGCCTCATCGGCTACACGACCTGGGGCGCCGGCGACGCCGGCATGACCTGGGGCCTGATTCTGTTCGGCGTAGCTCTGGTGTACGGTTTTTCGTTTGTGGCGCCCATCGGCGGCGCCGACATGCCGGTGGTGATTTCCGTGCTCAACTCCTGCACCGGCCTTACTGCCGCTGCAGCAGGCATTATTTACGACAACCTCATCATGCTCGTGGGCGGTATTCTCGTGGGCGCTTCGGGTAGTATCCTGACGGTGCTGATGTGCAAAGCCATGAACCGCTCGCTGGCCAATGTGCTGATCGGCAGTTTCGGCGGCGGTGGTACCTCGGCGGCTGCCGGCGGTGGCGACCAAACAATCCGGGAAATTTCGCTCACCGACACGGCTGTGCTGTTGAATTATTCCAGTTCGGTAGTGATCGTGCCGGGTTATGGCCTGGCGGTGGCGCAGGCGCAGAAAATTTGCAAAGAACTGGACTCCCTGCTGGAGGCCAACGGTGTGGACGTGAAATACGCCATTCACCCGGTGGCAGGCCGTATGCCCGGCCACATGAACGTGCTCATGGCCGAAGCCGACGTGCCGTACACCAAACTGTTTGACTTGGAGGAAGCCAACGATGCACTCAAAAAAGCCGACGTGGCCATCATCATCGGCGCCAATGACGTGGTGAACCCGGCAGCGCTCGATGATCCGGGAAGCCCGATTTACGGTATGCCGGTGCTCGAAGTATGGGAGTCAAAAACCGTGATCGTGATGAAACGCAGTATGAAAGCCGGCTATGCCGGTATCGAAAATCCGCTGTTTTTCCACGCCAAAACGAAGATGCTCTTCGGCGATGCCAAAGACACCTTGCAGAAATTGGTGGCTGAAGTGAAGGCGTTGTAAGTAGTACCCCGGAAACGTTTTTTTGCGCGTACAAACCTTCCAGGTTTCAAAAACCTGGAAGGTTTACATTTATATCACATCCTGACCTTTTTGCATGAATGTTCGTACAGTGGCTTTGGCGACCTGTCTCGGCTTCCTGGCCTTTTCCTCCCAACACACGTTTGCACAGGGCGATCCTACGCTCGACCCGATTCTGAAAGACGGTATCCGCTTTGCTACGGCAGACAATACGTTTGCGCTGGCGCTGCGTTTTCGGGTGCAATCCCGCATTGGTTATTTATCCCGGTCGTACGACGACCTGGAGCCGAAGGAACTGGATTTCCGGATACGCCGAATGCGCCTGCGCCTTGACGGCCACGTGCTCGACCCGCGGCTGCGCTATCAGGTACAGCTCTCGTTTTCACGTGCCGATCAGGACTGGGACGTCAGTTCGGTGCCCAATGTGTTGCGCGATGCTATGCTTTGGTACCAGATTAGCAAGCATTGGGTCATCGGCCTCGGGCAGGGTAAATTACCTGGCAACCGACAGCGGGTCATCTCCTCCGGCGAACAACAGTTTGCAGACCGTTCCATCGTGAACAACGCCCTGACCCTCGACCGGGACATGGGGGTTTTTGTCAATTATTCCGCCGACTACGAGAAGTTTGCCTTTCGCATCAAAACTGCCGTCACCAGCGGGGAGGGACGCAACGCACTGCCTTCCGACAAAGGTCTGGCCTACACCGGACGTTTGGAGGTGTTGCCGCTCGGAACATTTACCGGCAGGAATGACTACTTCGAGGGCGACCTCGAACACGAGCAGAAGCCCAAACTCTCCATCGCCGCTACGGTTCATTCCAACGACCGGGCTGTACGTACCGGCGGGCAATTGGGGCTTCCGCTGTACGAATCGCGCGATCTGTTCAGCGTACACGCCGATATGGTGCTGAAATACAAGGGCTGGGCATTGTCGAGCGAGTACCTGTACCGGCAAACCGACAATCCGGCTACGCACGATGCCAATCAAAATTTTCGCTACGTCACAGCCGGCGAGGGCATCAACACGCAATTGAGTTATTGTACCGCCGGTTTATGGGAAACGGCCTTCCGTCATTCCTTCCTGATACCACAGCGTGAGTTGTATGGCAGAGAGCCAAAGCGTTCGCAATACGGTATTTGCGTGGGCAAATACCTGAATAAACACCGGGTGAAGGTGCAAACGGATTTCTTTTATGAATACCTGCAAAACCCGGAAACCGGCCTGAAAACCGGCGACGCCTTCCAGTGGCGGTTTCAGGTGGAACTGGGTATCTAATTCAGGGTGAAGGCGGCCCGTAAGTAGTTTTTATCAGCGTTTTTGTCGTTTGGCCCCAGCCGCGTTTGATAGTCACAATGAACAGGTTGTCGTAGTCGTCGTCTGCAATTGTGACAGTTTCACCGCATAGTCCGTGGACAACTTCAGGGATTGTGTTGGAGTGCCCAACCACGAGCACGTTCCGGCTGCCGACGCTTTTCAGCCGCTCAATCAGGCCTGCCGTGGTGTCCGGGCGGTAGATCGTCAGTTCCAGATTATTGGCCGTGGCCGTCGGCTGTGCGGTCTGTTGCGTGCGCGTATAAGTGGACGCGAAAATCTGGCTGATATTTTTACCGGCCAGCGTGTCCCGCAAAACAGCAGCGCGGGCATGGCCGGTTTGCGACAGCGGCGAATCGCTGGTGCCGTTCAGTTTTTCAGCGTGCCGCACGAGGTAGTACCGGGTGGTGCAGGAGGAAAGCGCCAGCAAGATTGCAGACATTAAAACGATGAATTTCATCGAAATTTTCATGGTTCAGATTTGTTGCGTTTGGTTGAAAAATCAGGTGAACGCCTTGTTAGTCGCACACCATTATCGCTTCACAACCGCCACGACCACCCGCTCCTGTCCATCCGAAATCACGACGTGGTAATTTCCGGCGGGCAAACTGCCGAGATCAAGCGGGACAATGGTTTCTTCCGCTACCGACGCGCGTATGGAAATTCCGGTCGCCCGCAAATCGGCACCCAGCACTTCCACCAGTACCGATGCGGGTTGCGGACTGCGAAGACGCAACCTGCAATATTCGGCAACGGGATTGGGCCAGACAAAAGCCTCCAGTTTTTCAGACGGCAGGGTCAGGGTGCGCCAGGGAGAAAAGGTGGCGGAGCCGTCGTGGTCTATTTGCCGAAGGCGGAACAGGTGCGCGCCGGGTTCGAGGCCGGGAACGCGAAACGTGTAGGTCGCCGGAGATTTGCCGTCACCCTGCGCCGGCACAAAACCCAGCGTCACCCAGTGGTGGCCGTTGTTGCGGCTTTGTTGCACTTCAAAGCCCGCGTTGTTGATTTCGGAGGCAGTTTTCCAGACAAGTATCCCTTCTCGGCCTTCGCTCCGGGCTTCGAACGACACCAGTTCGACCGGCAGTCCAGAGCCGCCACCCGGCCCCTGCGGTGGCGCCAGCGCTACATCCAGAACTGTGAGCACGCCGTTTGTCAGCGTGGCGCTTAGCACCTTGGTGACATAACCGGGAAAACTGAAGCTGACATTCACCGTGCCGTCCTGCAATTGTGCAATTTTATACTCGCCCAGGGCATTGGTGATTCCGGAAACGCCACTTGACAGGATGACCACACTCGCTCCGTTGATAGGGTTGCCGGTCAGGGAGTCGGTCACGACACCTTCCAGATAGCAGCCGCGGGTATAGTTGGGGGTAAATACCCACATTTCACCATTATTTGTGCCTTGAGCGCGGATATTGGACGCCACAATGTTTCCGGAAGGGAAATAGGGGTACACCCCCCAACAGCCTTCAAAACCGTTGCCGGCGCCATTGGGGTAGGTGTCGTACCGGCCCGTTTCGACGATGTTGGCCGGACGCGCCACGTCAATGATGGAAAATCCGTCTTTGTACCAGGAGGTGACTGCATAATTGTCCATTACGTGCGTATTGTGTACGATGGAGCCGGAACCGGGCGTAATGCGAATGCGGTCGAGTTCTTTGATGTCGGTAGGATCACTCACGTCGTAACTGGTCAGGTAGGAGTTGCTGACCTCATCGGTGGTGAACAGAGCGTTGCCCGATTTCCAGGTGTTGTGGGTGAAAGCGCCTGGCGTGGTTTGAGAGCCAAGCAGTATCGGGTTGTTCTTGTTGGCCATGTTAACGATGCCAAACTTGCCCTGATATACGTGTGCCGGGTAGAATAAATCATTGTCCACATAGCCGTCGTGTACATAACCGATGAAGTTCACGAAATTAACATAGACGGGGTTGTACGGATCATTATTCAGGTTAAAAACGGCAGCTTTGCCACCTTGAAGGTTGCTGCCGTACACATACAGATAGCCCTTTGTCTCATCTACATGCAGGGCGTGGGCTTTTGCAATGCCACCGGGAGTCACATTGTGGTAGGTCAGGTTCGAAGAAGGCAAATTGCTCAAGTCTACAACCTGAATGCCGATACTCCCGCCTTCCGACACCACGTAGGCATAGTGTTGATAGGTTTTTATTTCATGCCAATCGCTTGTAGGCCCGGGTATCTGCACAATTTCCACGGGATTATCCGGGTCGGTAACGTTCACGATAATCAAACCATTTTTTGCACCGACGAGTGCGTATTCGTTCCCGCCGGAAGCATAGCCCCAGATGTTGGCTAAGTTCTGGTTGGCGAATGTCATCGTGGAGCGGTGCGTCACGTTGACGTTTTGGGCCTGATTCAACAAGGGGAAAAACGCAAAAAGGAAAAGCAGGAAAGGACGCATGGCGGGCGTAATTTTTTTACAAAGAAAGGGCAATCATTCCAGGCAAGAGCCGGATTTCTGCAATATCGCGCCGTACAGCAGACAGATTTTTTCAAAATGACAAAAATGGCACCCCGATCAACCAGTCAACCAGTCTACCAATCAACCAATCAACCTCCCCAGCAGCCATTCCTTTTCGGTCAGTACGGCTTCGGCTTCGATTTGACGGCGCAATTCATGAGCGGCTTCGGTATCGTTCGGATCGAGCCGTATGATAATGCGGGTGAAGCGGGCAATATTCAGGTAGTTTTCGCGGTGGTAACCTACGTCTCGTTGGCGGCGAATGTAGTTTTTGATACTGTCGAGATGGCTTTCCAGCAGTTCGAATTCACCGGTTTCAAAGTAGATTTTCAACTGCAGGGTTTTGGCATTCATTCCGTTGATAAAATCCTTGTAGTCGGCGCGTTGGAGGTGTAGCAGCGATTCGCGGTATTGCTGCCTGGTGTAGGCCACGCGAGCCATGTTGAGGCTGAAGGAGGATTCACGATACCGGCGTTCGAGGGCAGGTTTGTATTTTTGGATAAACTCCTCGGCCCAGGCCACTTCCTGCAGCCGGATGGCCACGCCTACAATGTTGTGGTAAGCAAACCGCGAAATCATACCGTTTTCCAGCAGCAAGTTACGGACAAGGGCTTCCCGGTACAGTTCGAAGGTAGCCCGATACCAACCATTATCGCTTGTTTCGTTGCTTTTTTTGATGCCGAAATTGATGGCCAGCAAGTACAGCGCGCGCAGTTCGTCGGTCGGGAATTGGTCGGCGTGGGTGCTCAGGATTTCGCGAAAGCGGGAGAAGTGCATTTCGGCAGCCGGGTCGGCTAAAAAGTGGCAGCCGTGGTAGTACAACGCGATGGCCGGAATTTCGAGCAGACCTTCCGCTTCCACATGTGCAAACCCCGCCTCCAGCAGCCCGAACCGGTACGGTGCTCGCGTTACAGCCTGATGGGAAAGGGCAAAACATACGTGGCGCAGTTTGCGGGCGATGTAGGTTTTGTCCATCAGGTCGGAAATTTCCTGCAAGTTGAAGGCCTCGTAGCGCTTGGCTGCCGAGGCCGACTGAAACTGTTCCAGTTCGATACGGTGCAGGTCGTCGAAATATTCGGCGTGCCGAAATGGCCGGGCTTCCCGGCTTTGGCGGGCTTCGCGCAGAGATACCTCGGCGTGCCTGGGCAGGTTTCGTTTTCGATAAGCGCCCGCAAGACGGATTTTGTTGCGCTCCAAGTCGGCAAACTTTTCCTGATACATCAAGTAGTGCTCCAGCAGTTTGAGCAGGTCGCTGTTAGCAAGCCGGAGTTTTTGATCGTCGTAGGTCAAGCCGGGGTAAGCAGCCGACCATGCAGCGTCCGACTGCGGTGCGAAACTATTTTCGTTGCAGTGGCGCAGGTAGTCGAACAGACCCACTAACTGTGTTTTCTGGTTAAAAAACGGGGACCTAACGAACTTGTCGAATGCCCGAAGTTCGGATTTGGCGAGGGAGGAGAAGGCCTCCCAGAGGCGTGTGTTTTGCATTTTAATAGTTGCGGGTAGAGACCGACTGTCTTCTATAAAGTGACAAAAACGCCTGCAATTCGCTCCAAAGCCGTCACAATCAAACGCTCTACGGCTTTCCCGGTATCCTTGCTGAATTGTCCCAATGGCCGGTTAGCAATTACCGCGCTTAGCGAAATGGCCCGGTGGCCGAGCAAACGACACAGGCCGAACATGGCAGCCGTTTCCATTTCGAGGTTCAGAATCCGGGTGTTGTCAAAACTGAATTGTTGCAACAAGTCAAGATAGCCGGGCAGCCGCACAGGCGCGCGCAGTTGCCGGCCCTGCGGGCCGTAAAAGCCGGGGTTGGTAGCGGTGAAACCCTGGTAAAATTCGTCGGAAAACTGCCCGATCAGCGCCGGATCGGCGGGTGCAAAGTACGGCGCCAGCGGAAACGACCAGGAGTCGCCGAAATGCGCGCGCAGGGCGTTCGTCACCGGGTGCTGCTGTTGATCGAGGGCTGCGTAAAACTGCAACAACCCGTCCAGCCCGATACCGCCTGTGGAAGTCACCAGCCCGTCCACCGGAATTTCGGCTTGCAAACCGCCCGCCGTACCGAGCCGGATCAGTGTCAGTGGAGTGGGGGAGGGTTTGGGTTGGCGAGTTTGGAAGTCAATATTGAACAGGGCGTCCAGTTCGTTCACCACGATGTCAATATTATCGGGGCCGATGCCGGAAGAAATCACACTCAGGCGCTGTTTGCCGAGCCAGCCGGTGTGGGTGACAAACTCGCGTTTGCGCACCCGGTGCTCAATGCGGTCGAAGTGGCGGCTGACCTTGGCCACCCGATCCTGATCGCCTACGGTGATGATGAGCGGCGCGATTTGTTCGGGCAGCAGGTTCAGGTGGTACACGCTGCCGTCTTTGTTCAGAATAAGTTCGGACTCCCGGATTTTCATGGCAAGCAGTTTTTTTCGCCGTGAAAATACGGCTTGTTTTGCCGTTCCTTTGCACTGGATTTTCCGCAAAATCATCCGCCGTTTCAGCGCACCAAAACACAACACGGCATGAAGAAAAAAAACGACCTTTCCTTGCAGGAGGCCATGCAGGCCATGTTGCGAGAATACCGCCTTGAACCGCAGGTGAATGAGGCGCGAGTCAAAATGTTGTGGGCAAAACTGATGGGGAAGACAATCTCTACCTACACATCGAATATCTCCGTGCGCAAAAACGTGCTCTACCTCACCATCCTTTCCGCTCCCCTCAAGCAGGAACTTTCCTACGCCAAAGACAAGATCAAAGACCTGCTCAACGACGAAATGGGGGAGGAGTTTGTGAAAGATGTGGTCATTCGATGAAGGTTTGGAGGTTTCTGGTTGGAAGGTTGGAAGATTTCTGGCTCGTTAACCTTCCAACCAGAAACCTCCAAACCAGAAACCTTAATTTTTATCCGGGCGCTTGCCGGCGTTCAGGAAATCCTGATAGGCTTTCAGATTTTCCCATTCGCCGTTGGCGGCCAGTAAGGCTTGTGCCGACCAGGTGCCGGGGTCGTGCATGACATAGCGGGAGCCGGCTTCGGCGAGAATGTCTTTGAGTTGCTGCACCGAGGTGGCGGCCAACTGGCCGTAGGTGGTAATGCCGGCGTTGAACAGCAGTTGCTCGATTTTTGGGCCGATGCCTTCCACGATTTTAAGGTCGTCGCGCGGGCCGCCGGTTATGGCGGCTACAAGTGGGGCGGCTTCGGCTGCCGGCTGCTGTTCGGGTTCCGGAACCGGGGTTTGAAGCACCGGCGCGTCGCCAAGTTCCGAAATCGGGATCATGCTTTCGCGCGAGACCGGTTCGACAAAAACTACGCTTTCGCCGTCAGGGGCGGTCGTTGCTACCAGTTCCGGCGCAGGAGTTGGTTTTTCCTCAACTTCCGGTGTCGGGGCGGGTTGTTCCGGCTCCGGCTCGGAAATTTCAACGGCGATTCCGGCATGCGACTGCGTGTCTATTTCCAGCGGGATGGACTCGCTTACTGCGGTTTCCGGCTCAAGACTCAGTCCGAGTTCCGATTCGAGTTGGCGGTTGCGAGCCAGTATTTTCTCCATGTCGCTCTGGAGAATGGTGAACTGGGTACTTTGGGTGTCCGCTTCCCAGGTCAGGGTCTTGATCCGGTTTTCGAGCGAGGCCTGATCCGATTCGAGGGTAGCTAATCTTGCTTTCAGATCGTCGGCTTCCGTGCGGAGGGCGATATTTGTGGCGGAGAGGCTTGTATTTTCGAGCCGGAGTTTTTCCGCTTCCTGCCGGTATTTGCTCCAAAGCACCCAACCCAGCCAAAGCCCGATCAGACCTGCCACGAGGAGCATAAACAAAATTTCGAACGTGTGGGTGGTAAAAGTTCCGGTTCCGGGGCCTTGAAATACGTCTTGCTGAAACATGTATCTGGATTGGAAAATGGTGAAATGGATGCAGGTTTGTCGGGTTAACGGCCGACGCGGACTTCCACGCGGCGGTTTTGGTACCGCCCGCGCGGGTTGTCATTGGTGGCTACGGGTTTTTTCTCGCCTTCGGATTTGCACACAATCTGCTTCCTCTGCACGCCTTTGGCGATCAGGATGTCGCGGATATTTTTTGCTCGACGCAAGGCGAAGGCGTGGTTTGTTTTGCTGTCGCCCACGTTGTCGGTATGGCCGGTCAGCGTAACGGTATTGCCGGATTCGACCAACTGATTGGCCAGCCGGGAGAGGTAGTCGTCAATGTCGGCATTATCCTCCTTGCGCGTTGAGTTGTAGGGAAAATGAATCAGCGCATGGTCTGCAAGTTCCTCTACATGCGCTTTGGTGATATCTGGCTCGGAAGGCTGAGGCGCAGGTGTTTTTTCTTCCGGTTCCATAGCACCGGAATTTTCGGTTTCGATCCCGGTATTGTCCTGACTCAGGACGCTTTCCGGCTCGAAGGGTACGGCTTGTTGTGCTGCTACGGGCTGGTCCCCACACTGCTGTTTGATGCCGCACACATACCAGTACCAACTTATAGCGCTCCACAACACAAAAACAGCCACCACTAAAACGCGTGAACTCATACGGATCGGGTTTGAAAAATTGACACAAAAGACTGAGCGGCAAAGTAAACAGTTATCTTTCAAAATATGACTCAAAACATTTACGCGATTTCTGGGTTCCGAATCGGAACTTTGCCGCTATGAACAAAGAAGAACCCAAACCAAGGCTTTCCCGGGAATCGCTTCAGGAAGCGCTCCGGATTTTCGAGTTTATCCGACCGTACCGCTATCAGTTTGTTTTCGGACTCGTCCTGTTGTTCCTTTCCAGCAGTATTTTTATGGTTTTTCCCTACCTGATCGGGAAAATGTTGGATGTGGCCCAAGGGGTTGTGGTAGATTTCGACCTGAAACGCATGGGCGTCTGGTTGGTCGCCATTTTGGCCGTACAGGGGGTGATTTCGTACCTGCGCGTGATGATGTTTGCCACCGTAAGCGAGCGCGGCACCGCCGATGTGCGCAAAGCCCTGTACCAGCGACTGATCGCACTACCCATTGTTTTTTTTGAAAAAAGCCGGGTAGGGGAGTTGGTCAGCCGCCTCACCAACGACGTGGAAAAACTGTACAACACGCTGTATTTCATCCTGGCAGAATTTATCCGGCAGGTCATCGTACTCATCGGCGGCGTGGCCCTGCTCACCTGGATGGCGCCCAAATTAGCGGGTGTCATGCTGGCCACATTCCCGGTCATTGTGATCGGCGCCCTGATTTTTGGTCGCTGGGTGCGCAAACTTTCCAAAAAACGGCAAGACATCCTTGGCGAAACCAACACCGTGCTGGACGAAACCCTTCAGACCATCCACGCCGTCAAGGCGTTCACAAACGAATCGTTCGAGCGGATGCGCTACGGCCGCGCCAACGATCAAGTGGTGGGGGTGTCTATGCGTTATGCCCGCGGGCGTGCTGTTTTTGCAGTTTTCATCATCACCATGCTGTTTGGCGCCCTGTTTTTTGTCATCGGCTTCGGGATGCACCTCGTGCAAACAGGCCGGATGACGGCGGGCGAACTGATAACCTTCGTAACCTATACGGCTATCATCGGAGGCGCCATTGCCGGCCTTGGCAACTTTTACACCGAATTGGTCGGCGCGGTCGGCGCTACGGAGCGTGTACGCGAAATTTTGCGCAGCCCGACAGAATTTGAAGAACGCCCACAAACCAACCACGCCGCCGGACGCCTCACCGGAAATATCCGCTTCGAAAATGTGCATTTTTCCTACCCGACCCGCCCCGATGTGGAAGTGCTGAAAGGGGTAAGTCTGACCATCCCTTCCGGAAAAAAAGTAGCCTTGGTGGGCCAGAGCGGCGCGGGCAAATCCACCATCATGCAACTGTTGCTCCAGTTCCACCGCCTGAGCGCGGGCGATATCCGGATTGACGGCACAAGCATTTACGAATACGGCCTGGAATCTTACCGGAGCAACTTCGCAATTGTCCCCCAAGAGGTTATCCTCTTTGGTGGTACGATCCGGGAAAATATTCTGTACGGCAAACCGAATGCTTCCGAGGCGGAAATTATAGAAGCCGCCCGGAAGGCCAACGCGCTCGATTTTATCAACCGATTTCCCGATGGCTTCGACACTATCGTGGGCGAGCGCGGCATCAAACTCTCGGGCGGGCAGCGCCAACGGATCGCTATTGCCCGGGCCATCCTGCGCGATCCGGCCATTCTGCTGCTCGACGAGGCCACATCCTCGCTCGATGCCGAAAGTGAACGCGTGGTGCAGGAAGCCCTCAACAACCTCATGGAAGGACGCACCAGCATCATCATCGCGCACCGCTTGGCCACCGTCCGCGAGGTGGACTGCATTTATGTGCTGGAAGGTGGTCAGATTGTGGAGCAAGGTACCCACGACGGACTTTCGGCTATTCAGAACGGCGTGTACAGTAGCTTAGCCAAGTTGCAATTCGACAAGGTGGATATTGCACCAAAAATGGAGGCTTAACTACCGGAAGGACTGCGACCTTTGTTCCAGAAACGCCGTCTGAGGAATTATGCCGGCTGTGGTGCGGTTTTTGCCCAAGTTGAAATCCTGTTAACATCTTTTCCAAAACATACCGGACATCCCGTCGTTTGCTGGTGTCTTACTACGAAAAAACTATCCATGCGCAAGCCAAACACTGCATTTTGCAAGTACCTGCCCCTCTTCCTGCTGCTTTTTTCCGCACTTTTTACCACGCTCTTCGCGCAGCAGCACAATGCTGCAGAAGACGACGGCTGGGTATTGAAAAAGGAAAAGTCGGGTATCAAAATTTACTACCGCAAAACTTCGGATGTACACGAACTGAAATTAGCCACTACGCTGAATGCATCACTTCCGGCAGTGGCCCAGATGCTTGATGAGGTGCAGTATTTCCCGAAATGGGGCTACAAAATTTCCGAAACCCGACTCGTCAAGCGTATTTCGCCCACCGAAATGATTTATTACGCACGGGTAGATTTTCCCTGGCCCCTGAGCGACCGCGACCTCGTGCTGCACACCAAACTCCACCAAGACCCGGAACACCGCACGATTACCTCTACCAGTGTGGCCGAGTCGGGCCATTTGCCCGAGTACAAAGGCGTCGTGCGTATGCACAAGGCAAACACCAAATGGACCGTTCGTCCCGGCTCGGGTAACAACTTGCAACTGGAGTACTACCTGTACTCCGATCCGGGCGGCAGCTTGCCCGATTGGGTAGTGAACCTGGCGCTCGACATGGGGCCACGCGAAACCATTAACCGGATGCGGGAAACCCTGAAGGAGCCGCGCTACCACAACGTCAAACTGGCGCACATCAAGGAATAATTCTTCCACCGGCTACCAACAATGGGGCAAAAGTGCTGTTCTTCGCAGGACAGCACTTTTGTTTTTATGGCCTACTCCAGTTTGCGCGATGCCGTGCGCGACCTCGAACGAAACGGTATGTTGCTCCGAATCCGGGAAGAAGTTGACCCGAACCTTGAAATGGCGGAAATCCACCGCCAGATGTACAACCGACAGGGGCCTGCCATCCTGTACGAACGGGTGAAAGGCAGTCCGTTCCAGGCGGTCAGCAACCTGTACGGCACCTTCCAGCAAACGGAATTCCTGTTTCGCCACACCCTGGAGCGCGTCAAGCGCGTGGTCGAATTGAAAAAAGACCCCGCCGTCTTTTTCAAAAAGCCCGGGCCTTACTTGTCGGCGCCCTTGACGGCTATTTCCGCCCTGCCGCTGCACAACCCGTTTTCCGTACCGGTGGCCTACGGCGCTACGACGGTCGGCCAACTGCCCCAAATCAAAAGTTGGCCGATGGACGGCGGGGCATTCGTCACTTTGCCCCAAGTGTTCACCGAAGACCCCGAGATGCCCGGCGCCATGCACTCCAACCTCGGCATGTACCGCATCCAGATTTCCGGCAACGACTATGTGCCGGATGAGGAAGTCGGGCTGCACTACCAGATTCACCGTGGCATCGGCGTGCACCACGAAAAATACAACCGCCTTGACAAGCCGTTCCGGTGCAGCATTTTCGTGGGCGGGCCGCCCAGCCATGCATTTGCCGCTATTATGCCCATGCCGGAGGGTTTGAGTGAACTGACGTTTGCCGGCATGCTCGCCGGACGCCGGTTCCGCTACTCCCGCCGCGACGGCTACGTGCTGAGCAACGACGCCGACTTTGTCATCACCGGCGAAATTGTGAAAAATTTGAAAAAACCGGAAGGCCCGTTCGGCGACCATCTCGGTTATTACTCGCTGACGCACGACTTCCCCGTCATGCGCGTGCACAAGGTATTTCATCGTAAAGACCCGCTCTGGCATTTCACCGCAGTGGGGCGGCCGCCGGCGGAAGACAGCAGTTTCGGTTGGCTCATTCACGAGTTGGTGGCGCCGCTTACGCCGCAGGAATTCCCAGGGTTGAAGGAACTGCACGCCGTGGACGCCTCCGGGGTGCATCCGCTGTTGCTGGCCATCGGGCACGAACGCTATATGCCGTTCCGGGAGCGCGTACCGGAAGAAATCCTGACCATCGCTAACCGAATTCTCGGTTCGGGCCAGACTTCGCTGGCCAAGTTTCTGTTCATTGCCGCCTCCGACGACAACCCGAACCTCGATACCCACGACATCCCGCATTTTTTCCAGCACGTACTCGAACGCGTGGACTGGTCGCGCGATCTGCATTTCCAGACCCGCACCACGATTGACACGCTGGACTACTCCGGCACCGGCTGGAACGAAGGCTCCAAAGTGGTGGTGGCTTGTCGGGGAGAAAAACGCAGGACCCTGAAAGCCGAACTTCCGCCGAATTTCACGTTGCCTGCCGGCTTCACCGACCCGCAGTTCTGTTTGCCGGGCGTGCTGGCGATTCAGGCGCCGGCCTTTGCGGCGGATGCGCCGGCCCGCGAACAAGCCGAGCAGTTGTGCCGGGCACTGGAGCCATTTGATCTTCAGCATGTGCCGCTGATCCTGCTGGTGGACGACAGCCGGTTCACCGCCGCCACACTGAATAATTTTCTCTGGGTGGCGTTCACCCGGGCCAATCCCGGCCACGATACGTACGGTGTACGGGCGTTTACCGAATTCAAACATTGGGGCTGCCACGGTCCGCTCGTGCTGGATTCCCGAAAAAAACCGCACCATGCCCCCGAATTGGTAGTGGACCCGCAAGTGCAGCAGCGCGTGGAGCAACTGCTGTCCCGGTATTCGTTTTGATCGTTAATTCCGGGGCAGCGGAAATTTTTTCAGGAAAATTTTCCAGACCGTTTGGAAAAGTACGCGCGTCGCGTTTACCTTTGCCCCGCTCTTTTCAGGAGGGTGATTTTTTGATTAAACTTTTCCTGAAAACGGCCCGTTCGTCTAGGGGTTAGGACGCATCCCTTTCACGGATGAAACACGGGTTCGATTCCCGTACGGGCTACTACTGAAAAACATAAGCCCCTGCAAGCGATCTGCTTGCGGGGGCTTTTTGTTTTATTATCTTTGTTCGGCAAATCACTTACATCACCTTTTGCCGGCATCGTTGGGCGCTGTTGCATTTGATCAAAATCACAAGACAGTTATGAAAAAACAGGCACTTTTTTGCTTATTACTATTGGGCTTGATCCATCCGATAGCCGCCCAGATCACCATCACCAATTCGGTCTTTCCTGTGGTGGGTGACACGCTGCGTTATCTTTTTGGCAACCAGGCCGGAGCGATAAACCAGATATTCACGCCTCCAGGTGGCCAGCAGGCCTGGAACCTGAGTGGCCTGCAACCTGCTCAAACCTGGAATCAGATTATGAAAAACCCTGTCTCTGGCTCCGCCCAGGCGTCATTCCCGGGCGCCAGTATCCTGTATAATCCATTAAACTCCACTTCGCAAGTTTATTTGCAGGTTACCGGCAATCAGGTACTTGATATGGGCTATTTCGGTCTGGATGAGCTGGGCCTGGGCTTGAATTTATTGTTTGACAAGGTGCCGAATCTGGAAGAAACCTGGGCGCCAATCAACTTTTTTGATCTCCACCAGAGTGCCTCCAATGTTTTAACGGCTTTCGACGCGCCGATAGCGCCGCCCATTTTACTGAATCTGGTTCCTACTGCCGATTCCTTCCGTATCCGGGTGACGTACCAGCGGGTTAGTGCGGTTGATGCATTTGGTACGCTGGCCATCCCTGGCGGTACATTTGATGTGCTGCGGAGTAAACGAACCGAGTACAAGTCAACGGCTGTGGATGTAAAGGTGGCACCCTTGGGATGGATAGATATATCCACAATAGGCGGCCAACAAATACTTCCTTTGGGAACGGATACGATCACGACCTTCCATTTTCTGAACGACGTGTCGAAAGAAGCCATCGCCATTTGCACCTTGAACACTGCACAAAACGCGGTAACCGGTGTACAGTACAAAGCCATGCCGCCGGCCACCGCCACCTTCGATCCGACCCCGGAAGAAGGACTTTTTCTTTATCCCAATCCGGTCCGTAACACGCTCTACGTGCATTTCAGGAACGAAGCGGAGGCACCTGTTCAAATGCAACTGCTAAACGCGCAAGGGAGCAAGGTGCTTGAGCAAACAGTGGCGGCAGGCGGGAAGGACATTCGTATTCCGGTTGCCGATCTAGCCCCCGGCATCTATACGCTGCTTTTGTGGTGTAATGGGGGGGCTGTCGGTCGTGCCACGGTAGTCAAAATCTGAGTTGATGATCGGTACAGGTTGCCACCAAAAAAACATAAGTTCTTGCGAGTGTTCTGCTTGTGGGGCTTTTTGTTTTTATATTGGCTTCGACAAGTTTAGGGCAAGTGTGGCTTCATATCCTTGGTTATTTATATTTGCATGAAAAAATGATCATAGTTTGCCGTTCCCACAGATTTATTCTTATGCGTTTGACACTGCTCTTTTTACTCATCATTGCAGCGCCCTACTGTTTTTTCAGTCACCTTGCCGCCCAAAGCACATCGGATTTGGTTCCCTACCGCCAGGGCGACCTATGGGGGTATGCAGCTTCTGACGGCAAATTGGTACTTCCTCCGCAATTTTCTGAAGCAGGGTTGTTGCAAGACGACCTTGTTCACTTTGGTTATGAAGACTACTCCTTGGAAAAACTGCTGCCTTTGCAAATGCCCGTCGCCCTGGTACATGCAAAAACGGGTTACGGCTGGCTGAAGGCGGATGGGCGCTATGCTCTCGAGCCGGTATCCCTACAGCCACCGGTCGCATGGCCGGCAGGCACTAATTTATTTTGGCTGGGTCGCTGCGATTCTCTGATGGATGATTATCAGGTTATTAGCATAGCGCTGTTCAATACAAAACTGGAACAGTTGTGCCCTTTTCGGTATGAGAATATCGTGTACTTCGAGAGTGAAGATGGCTTCAACCCCAGATGCTCTAATAGCCAAAACCAATATGTGCAGAATTTACGCGCCTGGCGGTACGAATCAGATCACCAATTGCCTACTTGCACAACACCCTATCTCCCGGTGATTCACAGGGGACTTCATGGGTATATTCGTAATGATGGCTCAGAAGTATTCGCTCCTGTTTGGGATCAGATGATACTGTCGGAGGAAGGGACGGCAGTTGCCGGCAAAGTTGACAGCCAAACCGGAGGAATATCCTATGTGCTGATAGGACCTGGAAACCGGGCGCTGAAGACCCTTCCCGGCATTGGCGAACCGGATTTGTTTTATTCCCATGGCCTGTTGCTGGTGCGTTTGCCCGAAGGCGGCTGGCGCTATATGAATGGGCAAGGAGAATGGGCGCTACCAGATACATACCAGCGGGCCTTCCGGTTTACCCCCTATGGCTGGGGGATCGTGCAGGATTCTGGTGGGAAGTGCAGGGTCATAGACACCCGCGGAAAAACGCTGCTTGAACTCCGAAATACGAACGCAATTATGCCTTTTGAAGCGAACTTTTACATACAAAAGGCCGATGGACTTTGGTATGCACATGATGCCCAATTCCGCCAAACAGGCAGTGTAGGGCTGGAGCAAATGCCTTATGCCTTCAGATTTGCTGACCAGACCTACCGCATCGGTCGCCTGAACGGCATACATGGTCTGCTTGATAGTTCAGATAGGGTAATGCTCCCGTTCGAGTTTTCTCATACTATGTACGATTACAATAAAACAGTTCGAAGAGAAAAAGGGCAGTTAGAAACGCTCAGATTTCTCGAAGTAAAACGGGGAAATAAAAAAGGGCTGTACAATGCACGGTTTGAGCAGATAATCCCCTGTGAATTCGATCATTTGAAACTGCATCACGACACAAATTATATTTTTGCCTATTCCAACGGTCGGGTAGCCTTGTATGACAATGCCGGGCGCCGCTGCTTCCCCGGTACATACGATGAAATTATAGTTTCCCATGCGAACGCGTTGGGTTGTTATGCGGTCCGCAAGGATAGTTTGTGGGGCACGTTTTCGCAAAACGGAGAACCGCAATTGCCGCTGGAGTACCTGAAGCCACCATTTTTTTCTGGTGATACGCTTTCGTGGCTACCGCGCCGAGGCGGCTGGGATTTTTTTGATAAAAATGGCCGCCTGCTTAAACGGACAAACCTCAAAGCCGAACATATTTGGTCGGTTAAGGACTTTGGCTGCAACAACTGCTACGGAATTTATGCAAAAAATGGCAATGAAAGTTTTTACGCCAACTCCGACGGTACTACTCAGATGCCTCTGGAAACCTATACCAATGCCAACCCTCGGGGAGAATTTATTACTGCCTATAAAGACGGCAAAGCCGGTGCTGTGCGCTTCTCCGACCGTAAAGTGGTGGTTCCCTTCATTTACGAGACCTGCTATCCGGTAAACGGGCAATTTATACTCAAGCGCTTTAAGGAGCACGATTTGCAAATACTCAACCCGAAAAACGGCAAAATCCGAACCCTGCCAAAAATTGCAAAAATTGATTCGTTTTCGGAGGGTTTGGCGGTGGTGCATGCCGGGGTGGAATGTGAAGACCGGAACAATTACGGGTTCGTGGACTCAAATTTCCAACTGGTCATTCCTCAGCAGTTCAGCACGGCCAGGGCGTTCAAAGGCGGTCTTGCTGCGGTACGCAATGCCGAATATCGCTGGGGCCTGATTGATCGGAAAGGGAATTGGGTTGTTGCACCCCGTTTTGAAAAGATCAATTATTTCCAACCCCAACACCGTGTAATTGGCGCTAAACCTCCGGGGGGCAAATGGGGATTTATTGATCGTTCGGGCAACTGGCTGCTCCAACCAAACATGGACGAAGTGTATTTGGACAATATGAATGGCAGCGAGCAGGAACTCGGTTATGCAATGCGGCGCGATGCTGCTACCGGCGTGATGGAATTTGCGATAGTGAATGCGATTACCGGAAAAATAATCTTCGAAAAAAGCAGCCCACATCCGGTACAAATAACCATTTTTTGGTCCGTCAACCTGGTACACCTGGAGAATTTTCCAATTCCCGGTAAACAGGCCTTGTTGAAGCCGGATGGCAATTTTTTATTGGAAAACTGTGACTTCATCACCCTGGAAAATCATCTGATTGGTTACATCAAAGATAACCGGTTTCAAACGCTGGTTGAAGCCGCTCCCGATCCTTCTCGCAAACCCAGCGCATACCGGGCATCATTTGAAGGCCTCGAACTTCAGCAGTTGTTGTTGCATGACCAGAGCGCTATAGTTGACCGGTCGGACATGCTCCTTATCCCGTTTCACAAGGATGCAGAGTACTGGATTTATCCGAAAGCAGGCAGGATCATCAGCCGCCGGAACCGGGGAGATGTGTCTTCGGATTTTGTAGTTTACGATACTACGGGGCAACAGATTTCTCAATTTAAATCCGATACGGAGTCATTTGAGGCCATTAGCACCAACCTGTTCCGTACCCGTCAGGGCGACAATTATGGCCTGATTGACCTGCGTGAGGGGAAGGAAATTGTTCCTATAGCCTACCGAAAACTTGAAATTATTGAAAAACAAAGACTCATCCGGGTGGCTACGGACGAAGACGTGTACGGGTATTTTGATTTTTCAGGCAAGCAGTATTTTTCTGATTGATTTATGCTAAAAATACCACGCATCATCAAAGCCCGCCCCCTGGATCAGGAATTGGGCTTTGGCAAACACCTGACTACCTCGGGGCGCATGATGAATCCGGACGGTACTTTCAACGTGGAGCGGCAACCGCTCAGTCGTTGGGATAACACCTATTTCCATCTGGTTTCCATGTCGTGGGGGCGATTTTTACTGGTAATTCTTCTTTGCTATCTGTCCCTTAACCTGCTTTTTTCGCTGGTATACCTCGGAATCGGGCTGAATCAACTGGAGGGCCTTCAACCGGGAGGTTTCTGGGACAACTTGTACGGGGTTTACTTTTTCAGCACCCAAACACTCACAACGGTGGGGTATGGATCGGTCCACCCAATAGGCTGGGGAGCCAATCTGGTTGCTGCTCTGGAGTCATTTACAGGTTTGCTTGCCTTTGCCCTGATTACCGGCATGTTGTACGGACGATTTTCGCGCTCCACGGCTAAAGTTGTTTTCAGTCCCAATCTTTTGATTTCGCCTTATCGCACCGGCACCGGCCTCATGTTGCGCATGGCCAATGCGCGGAAAAGCGAGTTGATCGAAACGGAGGTCAAAGTCTTGTTGACGATGAACCAGACAGACGAGTCCGGTAATCTGACGCGCCGGTTCTTTGCATTGCCGCTTGAAATTTCAAAGATTTCATTCTTTACATTGTCCTGGACAGTTGTGCATGCCATTGATGAGAACAGTCCATTGTGGGGCTTCTCCTCGCAAGACCTTCTGGAGGCGAATGCCGAGATCATGGTACTGGTTCAGGGTGTGGATGAAGCCAATCAACAAACGGTTCATACACGCCGCTCATACACCGGAGACGAAGTCGTGTTCAACGCCCGCTTCAAACCTGTGGTCGGTCGAAATACAAAGGGCTTGCCCATGGTACTGATGCAACAGATCGGAGCCTATGAAACATTGCACTGAGTCCTGCGTTTTGCCCTAAAAATTTGAAACACTATATGTCTCGTATCACCCTGCTGTTTATTAGTTCTTTGCTGTTCGCTGCCTGCCGCGGCAGAAATGCCTCTTCCTCGAACACGCCCGCCCAATCCGACCAGACCACCCAAGTCCAGGGCGACCAATTGCCGCCTGATTTCAATGAGTTTTACGAAAAATTTCACGCCGACAGCCTGTACCAGGTGGCGCACATTTCCTGGCCGCTTCAAGGACTGACGACGGTTCAACTTGACAGCACCCGCCAGGAAAAACAGGCCATTTACTGGGAAAAGGCCAACTGGCGTATGCACCGCCCGGTCAATTTCAGTTCCGGCGAATTTCAGCGAAAACTTCAGGTATTGGGCGACGAACTGGTGGTGGAGCACATTTCGTACGCTGCCGCCAACTTCGGCCTCGAGCGTCGCTTCGTCCGCAGCAATCAGGGCGAGTGGGAGTTGATCTACTACGCCGATATGCAGGAAACCGGACAGTAGAATTGCTTGTCAGTCAACCTGTCTAACCTCAAGTACGGCAAAACTGTCACCCGATTTGCGGTATTTCTGCCAAAAAAACACGAGCACACGAACAGATTCTGCCAAACCGTCAGGTTTGCCCGGGGTGGCACATTCATTGATTAACCGTGCTCGGTCAAGGATAAACGAACGGTCGAACGGGTTCCGGTGAGCGGTACTAAAAACACTGATCTCAACCAGAAACCCTCCAACCAGAAACCATCCAACCTTTTTAGCCAGAAACCTTCCAACCACTACAAGTTATCATGGGAAAAATTATCGGTATTGACTTAGGCACAACCAACTCGTGCGTGGCCGTGATGGTCGGCAACGAACCTACCGTTATCGCCAACGACGAAGGCGCACGCACGACTCCTTCCGTCGTGGGCTTTTTGGACAACGGCGAACGCAAGATCGGTGCGCCGGCCAAACGCCAGGCGATCACCAACCCCAAACGTACCGTATCTTCCATCAAACGATTTATGGGCATGCGCCACAGCGAGCGCAGCGACGAAATCGGACGCATCCCGTACAAAGTCGTCAAAGGCGACAACGACACCTGCCGCGTTGACATTGACGGACGCATGTACACCCCGCAGGAAATATCCGCCATCATCCTGCAAAAAATGAAAAAAGTAGCCGAAGACTACCTCGGCGAAACCGTCACGGACGCCGTTATCACCGTGCCGGCATACTTCAACGACTCCCAGCGCCAGGCCACCAAAGAAGCCGGCGCTATTGCCGGCCTGAACGTGCAACGCATTGTGAACGAACCCACGGCTGCCGCACTCGCTTACGGCCTCGACAAACGCCACAAAGACATGGTGATTGCTGTGTACGACCTCGGCGGCGGCACATTCGACGTGTCGGTTCTGGAACTGGGCGGCGGCGTGTTTGAAGTAAAATCCACCAACGGCGATACCCACCTCGGCGGCGATGACTTCGACCAGGTCATCATCGAATGGCTGGCATCGGAGTTCCAGAACGAAGAAAAAATGGATCTCCGCAAAGACCCGATGGCCCTCCAGCGCCTGAAAGAAGCAGCTGAAAAAGCCAAAATTGAACTTTCCGCCGGTCAGGAAACGGAAATCAACCTGCCGTATATCACCGCTGTAGACGGTGTGCCCAAGCACCTGGTGAAAAAACTCAGCCGTGCCCGGTTCGAGCAGATGATTGACCACCTCGTGCAACGCACGCTCGAACCCTGCCGACTGGCGCTGAAAGACGCCGGCCTGCAGGCAAGTGAAATTGACGAAGTCATTCTCGTGGGCGGTTCCACTCGTATTCCGCGTATCCAGGAAGCCGTGGAAAAATTCTTCGGCAAAAAACCCAACCGGAGCGTGAACCCCGACGAAGTGGTGGCCGTAGGCGCCGCCATTCAGGGTGGTGTGCTCAGCGGATCGGTGTCCGACGTGCTGCTGCTCGACGTGACGCCGCTCTCCCTCGGTATCGAAACGATGGGCGGCGTGTACGATGTGGTAATCGAAGCCAACACGACGGTGCCGACTAAAAAATCCAAATCCTACTCCACGGCTTCAGATAACCAGCCGCAGGTAGAAATCCACATTCTGCAAGGCGAACGCCCGATGGCCCGCGACAACCGTTCGGTCGGGCGCTTCATCCTCGACGGTCTTCCGCCTGCCCCGCGTGGCGTGCCGCAAATTGAAGTAACGTTCGACATTGACGCTAACGGTATCCTGTCGGTGACGGCGCTCGACAAGGGCACCGGCAAGAAGCAAAATATCCGCATTGAGGCCAGCACGGGCTTGTCTAAAGAGGAAATTGCCCGCATGAAAGCCGAGGCGGAAGCCAACGCCGAAACGGATCGCAAGACCCGCGAACGCGCTGAAAAACTCAACCAAGCCGATTCGCTGGTGTTCCAAACGGAAAAACAACTGCGCGAGTTCGGTGATAAGGTTCCAGCCAATCACCGGGATAACATCGAAAAGGCTATGGCCGACCTGCGCGAGGCGCATAAAGCCGAAGACCTCGACCGCATTGACACGGCTTCCGAAGCGCTCAACAATGCCTGGGCAGCCGCCAGCCAGGAAATTTACCAGGCTACACAGGCCGCCAACGGTGGCAGTACGGAAGGTGGCCCGACCGGCGGTGGCGGTGCGCATGCCGGCAACGGCGCGGGCAACACGCAGGATGTGGAGTTTGAAGAAGTGAAAAACTAAGCGGCTGTTGGCGGTCAGTGCCACTAATTGTCGGAAAATATCGGAGAGCCATCCCGGAAACGGGGTGGCTCTTTGTTTTAAAGCACATCTTTCCAGTACTTTGCCTGCCGTTTTCAAAACCGTACCGTGAAAAAAATTCCCACATACAGCATTTGCAACCTCTTAGGCTCCGACCAGTGTTTCACCGAATTTCTGATCACCCGGATCGGCGATTTCATGCGGGCGCACGACAACCTGTATTTCCCGCACCGGCACACCTTTTTTCAGATCGTGCTGTTCACAGAAGGCGGCGGTACGCACTCCATTGATTTTCAAAAATTTCAGGTCATTCCGCACCAGGTATACGCCATGGGGCCTGGCCAGATTCACACCTGGGAGTTTGAGCCGGATACGGACGGGTACATCATCAACTTCAACGAGAGTTTTTTTACAGCCATTTGCCACAATCCGAACTTCGTGTCGGAGTTTCCGCTGTTTAATGCCGTGAGCGGCAAGCCGGTGAATATTCTGGAGGCCGAGTGTTGTGGCGAGGTGCATGCGCTGCTGGAGCGCATGCTGAACGAATTTCGGGCCGACCACCATTTCAAGCAGGAAATGCTCCGCGCCATGCTGCTCCAACTTTTGGTGATGCTTTCGCGCCAACTCCCGCGCATGGAGCACGCGCGCATTTCGCGTACCCAATTGACCACCTTGCGCAATTTTGAGCGCCTGATTGAGGAGCATTTCCGGGAAAAACGCCTGCCACGCGACTATGCCGAGCTGCTATTCATCACGCCCAATCACCTGAATGCCCTGGTAAATGCAGCCATCGGAAAACCCGCCGGAGAGCTTATCCGCGACCGGGTGCTGCTGGAAGCCAAGCGGCTGTTGGCCAATTCGGACCTGAACATTTCCCAGATCGCTTCCGCACTGAACTTTGAAGACAACGCCTACTTCACGCGGTTTTTCAAAAAATACACCGGCGTTTCACCGGAAACTTTCCGGCAGGATTATGCCAAAAATGCCGTGGCAGCAGGGGTGACTCCGTCATGAAATGCGGCATACTAAGTCTCCCGCGTCTTCCAGATAACTTCCCCGGCGCCGGCCAGGTGCCCAAGGTAGCGCGCCAGAATAAAAAAATAGTCCGACAGCCGATTAAGGTATTGCAGCACAGCCGGCTCTACGGGGTCGTGCTCATGCAATGCCACTACGAGCCGCTCGGCACGCCGGCACACAGTACGGCACACATGGCATAGTGAAACAGTAGGGAAACCGGCCGGCAAGATGAAGTTTTTCAGTTCGGGCAGATGCTCGTCCATAGCGTCCATCGCATTTTCCAGCAACTGAATATCAGTCTCCCGGATGTCGGGCGGCATGGCATATTCGCCTGCCGGATCGGAAGCCAGTGTGGCGCCGATGGAGAAGAGCCGGTGCTGGATTTGGTGCAGCAATTCCCGCACCGGCTCGTTGTCGAGAGAGTCGTGGAGCAGCCCGATGAACGCGTTGAGTTCATCCACTGTGCCGTAAGCATCCACACGGGCGTGGCTTTTGAGCACACGGCTACCTCCGAATAGCCCGGTTTCGCCGGTGTCGCCCGTTTTGGTATAAATGCGGAAAGGCATGGTTTAGTTATCCTTGCGCTTTGCCGGTGCTTTTTGTCCGGCATCCGGTTTGCCTGCTCCGGCATCAGTGCCGAAACCCGAGCCTGCGCCCGTACCGGTATTAAATTGGCCTGCACCTGTTCCAGTACCTGCACCTGTTCCGGTACCCGTACCGAACTGGCCGACTCCGGTGCCCGCACCGGTCGCAGAATTGGCGGCAGCGGGTTTTTTAGTGGTGTCTTCAATAGCAAACTGAATGTTGTTCAGGGCTTTCCAGGAGTAAGGCGCCCATTCTTCCATTGGTTTTTTCAGTTCTGCCTTTTGTGAGCGCTCCTGAGCGGCCGTAATCCGGCGCAGCAGTGCGGCTTTCATGTTGGTGCTGCGCGATTTCACTGCCTGGGAAAAAACCTTGTCGGTGGCGACGGGGATCAGTTCGAGGCAGGTCATAGCATGCTCGTCGGCTTCCGCGTTTTCGAGCAGGCGGATGAATTCAAAAAGTTCAGCCAACGCCTTGCTGTCCTTGGCGGTGGCTTTTTTGAGCGTGCCCTTGTAGTCAAACCGGGCCTGTTCGGCTACCTGGAGTACGTTATCGGAAACAAAAACTTTTTTTTGTGCAAAAACAGGGGCTACTGCCAACAGAAGCAGTGCAAGATTCATTAAAAGTGCCTTTTTCATGGATAACTACGTTGGTGTTTGAAAAATGTCGGGCAAAGATGGGGTATTCGGGCCACATTCAAATAGTATGGTGTTTTCAAAAAGCCTACTTTTGCGCGCTTTTTCAAATTCACCATTTTAAAAAACAACCACACGTTCATGGGACGCGCGTTTGAATTCCGCAAGGAACGCAAGTTTAAGCGTTGGGCCGGTATGGCCAAAACCTTTACCCGCATCGGGCGGGAAATTGCGCTTGCTGTAAAATCAGGAGGAACCAACCCCGACTATAATCCACGGCTGCGTATTGCCATCCAGAATGCCAAGCAAGCCAATATGCCCAAAACCAACGTCGAAAACGCCATCAAAAAGGCGGCGGGCAAAGACGCTGAAAACTTTCAGGAGGTCGTGTACGAAGGCTACGGCCCACACGGCATCGCCGTTCTCGTGGAAACGGCTACGGATAACCCGACGCGTACAGTAGCCAATGTACGTATGTACTTCGACCGCTGCGGCGGCGCCCTCGGCGTTTCCGGTAGCGTGAGTTACATGTTCAACCGCAAGGGCGTTTTCAAAGCCAAACAGGAAGGCCAAAAATGGGACGAACTGGAACTGGAACTCATTGATGCCGGCCTGGAGGACATGAAAATGGAAGACGAAGAGGTCGTGCTCTACACGGACTTTTCCGACTTCGGCGCCATGCAAAAAGCACTCGAAGAACGCGGGATAGAACCGACAAGCGCCCAGTTGGAATGGCTACCGACCATGTCGAAAAAACTAAACGACAGCGAGGTAGATCAGGTCATCAAACTCATTGACCGACTCGAAGAGGATGACGATGTACTGAACGTGTTCCACACAATGGACATGTCGGAGTGAGTAGCCCTACGTAGTTTCTCCAAACGGAATGGGTTCCGGCAATACCGGCACATTGTCTGGGTCCCAAGTCCAGAGGCCCTGTTCATGCTCTTTGCGCAGGAGCGTGATATTCGCTTCATGCTCCTTTCGCTGCATCCTCGGAAATTGGTAGCGCCCCAGAAAAGTTTCTTCATCGAAGGGCGTGCCCATAGCGATGCTTTCGCGCAGCGCATAAATGTAGGCCAGGCTGTCGGTGCGGCGTTGCAGCCAGTCGTTGATGGTGAGTGCCGGCGCGCCATGTCCCGGGATGAGGCGGGTGAACCAATTGCGGTCGTGTATGCGCGGGAGTTTTTCCAGGGTCTTGACGTACTCCACGCTGCTGTGGTAGATGAATGGAAATTCGATGTTGGACAAGTAGTCGCCCGCAATGCACAAGCCCAGTTGCCACACCACCACCATCATGCTGTCGGCGGTATGGCCGGGGGTTAGGTAAAACGCCATTTTGGTGCTCAGGTGCCGGTACTGCACCGCATCGCGGTACACCTTGAAGTCAGGTACCGGGTATTCCAGCGGGTAGGATCGTTTGATGTAGTACTGCTCGTCGAACTCGAACATTTGCTCCAGAATGGCTATTCGCTTCGGGTTTTCGGCCATGGTTTCGCTCATAAATACCTTGTCGGCCCGAAAGGCTTTGTACCCGATGATGTGGTCGAAGTCGGAGTGGGTGAAGACCAGGAAGACAGAGCGGTCTTCGCGAATAGACTCAACGTACTCCCGAATCGCGGCCACTTCGTCGGGCAGCAATGCAGGGTCTACCACCAGCACAAGGTCGTCCGTTCGGACCACGGTCGAGTTGGTCTGGTACAGGGCGCTTTGAAAAATGGTGACGTTCGGGTCTCTGAAAAGAATCTTGCTCATTACGGCTCTCGGATTGGAATGGCTGGGGAGTGTGCAGCAAGAGTAACTGGGAAAACGCTACCTTTGTGCCCTTCAAAATCGCAGGAAATGATTTTTGTGCAGCACGCTGCGGCACAAATGTATAAAAAACCAGACCCCCTGCCCAAACACCGCTCAAAAAATGGGAAATATAGTTGCCATAGTAGGCCGACCAAACGTAGGTAAATCCACGCTGTACAACCGCCTCGTTGGTTCACGAGATGCTATCACGGACGATTTTTCGGGCGTGACGCGTGATCGCAAGTACGGTTTTTGCGAATGGAACGGCAAACGCTTCACGGTGGTGGACACCGGAGGTTTTGTACACGGCTCCAACGATGTGTTCGAGGCCGCCATCCGCGACCAGGCTCGCGTAGCCATCGAGGAAGCCGCCGTGATTTTATTTATGGTGGATGCCCAAACGGGCATAACCGACCTGGACGCGGAATTGGCCAAACTGCTGCGCCGCTCTACCAAGCCGGTTTTCTTAGTGGTCAACAAGGTGGACAGTCACCGCAGCCTCATGGAAGCCAACGAATTCTGGGGACTGGGCTTCGAGGAAACTCATTTCGTGGCGTCCATCAGCGGTAGCGGCACGGGTGACCTTCTGGATGTGGTCGTAGAGCACATCCACAACGAGCCGGAACTGGAAACGGAATTGCCCAAATTTGCTATTATCGGTCGGCCTAACGTGGGAAAATCGTCCCTCACAAATGCCCTGCTGGGCGAGGAGCGCAACATCGTGACATCCGTAGCCGGCACCACCCGCGACCCAATTCATAGCACCTACAACAAGTACGGCAAAGAGTTTATACTCATTGATACGGCGGGCATTCGCAAGAAAAGCAAGGTGGAGGAAGACCTCGAGTTTTACTCCGTCATGCGAGCCATTCGTGCTGTGGAAGAGGCCGATGTGTGCTTACTGGTGCTGGACGCTACGCAGGGCATTGAGGCGCAGGACCTCAATATCCTGCGGCTGGCGCAAAAACGGCATAAGGGCATCGTGATTCTCGTGAACAAGTGGGACTTGATGATTAAAGAAACCAATACTGCCCGAGATTACGAGGCGGCCATTAAAAAACGCCTCGAGCCCTTCGACGACGTGCCGGTATTGTTTATTTCGGCGCTTGATAAGCAGCGAATTTTCAAAGCCGTGGACGCCGCGATGGAGGTGTACGCCAACCGCACCCAAAAAATTAAGACCTCGGAACTCAACGAACTCATGCTCGACATCATTGAACGCATGCCGCCGCCTTCGGTCAAAGGCCGCTATCCGAAGTTCAAATACGTTACACAGTTGCCGACGCACTATCCCTCATTTGCCTTTTTTGTAAACAACCCGAACTGGGTACGCGAGTCGTACAAACTGTTTCTCGAAAACCAGTTGCGCAAAAACTTCAACTTCACCGGTGTGCCGATTGAGGTGTACATGCGTGCCAAATAGGGCGGCTGGCGGTTGCTCAGGAAAGCCAACTGCCAACTGCCAACTGCAATAAACATGAAACGACTTACAATTTTCGCCCTTTTCAGCCTCTTTTTCTCCGCCTGTACCGACGAGGAAGAACGTATTCCCGCTTACGTGCGCGTCGAACCGTTCACGGTAAACGCCATTGGCGGTACGGGCTGGCAAAAAATCACAGAAGGCTGGGTGTACGTCAACGACCGATTCCTTGGCGGATACACCCTCCCGGCGCTGGTGCCGGTGCTGGACGAGGGAGAAGGCGATATTCTCGTGTTCCCGGGCGTGAAGGAAAACGGGTTGCTTCAGACGCCGGGTTTGTACCCGTTTCTGGCCCGGCATGAGGGCAAGGTGATGCTGACACCGGGCCAAACGACCATCCTGCAACCTGTTACGCAGTATTTGCCGGAGGCCGTTTTCCCCTGGACGGTGGATCGGACGACCTTCAACAGCACGACTGTGGTGCTGCAAGATCGCGACGGCGATCCGGCCACGACATTTGAACTCGTGACGAACGGCGCTTTTGACGGCCGATCTGTAAAACTCGCGGTAGATACGGCGCATATCGTCAATGAAATTGTGACCGAAGTTGTCGGAAACCTGCCTAACACGGGAGACCGACCTGTCTGGCTGGAATTACACTACAGAAACAACCTGCCCTTTGAACTCTGGCTGTTGGGTACCGATTCAAACGGCTCCAACGAACAGGCACAGCCGGTTTACCAGTTTGCCACCTCGGAAAACTGGAATAAGATTTATATCAACCTGACGGAGTTTCTGGTGGCCTTGCAAAAGTCAAACCACCGCCTTTTTTTTCGGGTAACCTTGCAAAAAAACATTAACGGTCAGTTTGATCAACTAAATGGCGAAGCATTACTGGATAACATGCGCCTCGTTCATTTCTAATTGTTTGTTCACATTACAACGAAACCAGCCTTGTCGCGCCAACAACGCCAACGCGATACCCAATTGTACGCCTTTGCCGATTTCCTGATGGCTATGGCAGCGTGGGTTCTTTTTTTCCTGCATCGGAAAAAAATGGAGGGCGTTCCATTGTCCTGGAACGTACTCGACGATTCCAACCTGCTCCATGGGATGCTGATTATCCCGGTAGGTTGGGTGTTGTTGTACGCCATTTTCGACCATTACACCGACGTTTACCGGCTCTCGCGCCTGACTACCCTGAGTCGTACCTTTTTCCTGTCGTTTCTCGGTATCCTTTTCCTGTTCTTTTCCCTGATCCTCGATGATGTGGTGCGAGATTACCGCACCTACTACCACTCGTTTGTCACACTTTTCTCCCTGCATTTCCTGCTGACCTCTTTCTTGCGCATGGTGTTGCTCACCCGGGCCAGCCGACGGCTGAAAGCGGGCAAGGTTTCGTTCAACACGCTTTTGGTGGGGGGCAACCAGAACGCGCTCGATTTGTATCAGGACATCAGCAGCCGCAAAAAAAGCCTGGGAAACAAATTCATCGGGTACATTGATACCAATGGTGGGCACCAAATGCTCGCTGCGCACCTGCCCCGACTCGGTACGCTTAACGACCTTCCGACCGTGATCCGCGAACATCAGGTGGAGGAGGTGATTATTGCCATCGAAACGAGCGAACACAACCTGCTGCGAAATATCCTGAACACCCTGTTCGATTTCGGTGAGCAGGTATTGGTAAAAATTATCCCTGACATGTACGACATTTTGCTCGGTTCGGTCAAAATGACGCACGTGTACGGCGCCGTGCTCATCGAAGTCCGGCAGGAACTCATGCCCAAGTGGCAACGCGGTATCAAGCGGGCACTGGATGTAGTCGTCAGCCTGACCGTGCTGGTGTTGTTGTCGCCGCTGTTGCTGTACATCGCTTTTCGAGTCAGACTCTCTTCCTCCGGGCCGATACTTTTCCGGCAGGAGCGTGTCGGCCTGCACGGCAGGCCGTTCACGATTTTCAAGTTTCGGTCCATGTACACCGATGCCGAGAAGTACGGGCCGCAGTTGTCGCAGGAAAACGATCCGCGCTGCACACCCTGGGGAGCGGTAATGCGGAAGTGGCGACTGGATGAAATCCCCAACTTCCTGAACGTCTTGCAGGGCGATATGTCGCTTGTGGGTCCGAGGCCTGAGCGCCGGCATTTTATTGATCAGATCGTGGAACACAACCCGCATTACCGGCACCTGCTGAAGGTGCGCCCGGGCATCACCTCGTGGGGACAGGTGAAATACGGTTATGCTTCCACCGTGGACGAAATGCTCCAGCGACTCAAGTTTGACCTGTTGTACATCGAAAACATGTCGCTCGCACTCGATTTTAAAATCATGTTTTACACGGCGTTGGTGCTGCTTCAGGGGCGGGGCAAATAGGCCGGAATTCATAGCGCATGGCAACCATCGTGCTCACGGTCACCAACGATCTGACATTCGACCAGCGAATGCAACGGATTTGCACGACACTTGCCGAGGCGGGCTATCAGGTGGAACTGGTGGGGCGCGAACTGCCACGATCGCTTCCCCTTGATGTGCAAGCCTTCCGGCAAAAACGGCTGCGCTGCCGTTTTCACAAAGGGTTTCTGTTTTATGCCGAATACAGCATCCGGTTGTGGGCGTACCTGATGCGGGCGCCCTGCGACGCGGTTTGCTCGGTTGATCTCGATACGTTGCCTGCGGGTTGTGTGGCGACCTTGCTGCGCCGCAAAAAGCGCATGTTCGACGCGCACGAGTATTTCACCGAGGTGCCGGAGGTGGTACACCGTCCGGTGGTCAGGTCTTTTTGGGAAATGGTGGCCAGGATATTTCTCCCGTTTTACCGCGACGCATACACGGTCGGCCCCGCATTGGCAGCTATTTTTGAAAAAAAATACGGTATCGCGTTCGGGGTGGTGCGGAATATGCCCGGGCGTTTGCCTCTATCTCCCCGGCCGATGGGCGATCTGGCATTGCTCTTCCAGCAGGCCACCTTGAGTGCCAGGTCAACCAGTCAAACAGTCAACCAGTCAACCAAAGTTTTACTCTACCAGGGCGCCCTGAACGCCGCAAGGGGCATCGAGCAAATGCTGAAGGCTATGCAGCGACTGGAGGGGGTTGAACTTTGGCTCGCCGGCGAGGGAGATTTGTCGGAATCGCTGCGAAAAATGGCCGCAGACCTTGGCGCGCAGGATCGGGTGCGTTTCCTGGGCTATGTCAAACCTGCCGACCTGAAAGCGCTGACCGCTCAGGCCTGGCTCGGCATCAACGTGCTGGAAAATACCGGCTTGAGTTATTACTACTCGCTGGCAAATAAATTTTTCGACTATGTGCAGGCGGGCGTGCCGGTACTGACCATGAATTTTCCGGAGTACCGGGCGCTGAATGCGCAATACGAAGTGGCGATACTGCTGGACGACCTGTCGCCCGAGGCTATCGAAAAGGCTGTCAGAGAATTGGTGGTAAACCCCGCTGCATACGAGCGTCTGAGCGAAGCCACACTGCTTGCCCGTGAACAATGGAACTGGGAAAACGAACGGCAGCACCTGCTGCGCTACTGGCGAGAGTTATTTGCCAGACAATGAGACTACAGGCCGTACTCCCGCTCCACCTTGCAAATTCGTACCCGGTACGACCGGTACCAGGTGGATTTTCCCAATTCCTGAGCGATCTGGTGGTCGGTATGCGCCTTCCAGTTTCGGATAGATTCTAGGTCCAGCCAGTAGGATACCGTAATGCCGATTTCATTCCTGGCCGACTCTTCGCCAAGATAGCCGGGTTGTTCGGCGGCAAGGTCAAGCATGCGTTGGGCTGTGACGGCATAACCGGCGTCGGTCTCCGTGCGCACGGATGTGAAAATGACGGCGTAGTAGGGTGGGAGAGGTGTGGCGGCGAGCATAGGCGTTGAAAAAACAGGCGCCCAAAGGTTTTCCTTCGGGCGCCGGACTATGTTGTAATCTTTTGAAGATCAGATTGGACTACTGCATGACAACGCCTTCGGCTTCTTCTACCAGTTCCCAGACGCCGGAATTCTGGCAGGATTGCAACCAATCGTATTCATCGCGCAGGCGGCCTGTTCGGAGTTGGTTGATGTGCTTCTGGAGGCGCGTACCGACCGGTCTGTGCTGTTCGTCTACAGGCGGGAGTTCCATTTTGCGGTCGCGCCAGGTGATGTCGCTTACATGGCTGACTACGGCAGCCGTACCGGCGCCGAAACACTCTTGCAATGTGCCACGCCAGTAGGCGTCGGCAATTTCAGCAATACTCAGCAGGCGGTCTTCCACAGTGTAGCCCCAGTCTTTAAGCAGGGTAGTAAAACTGTCGCGCGTGATGCCGCGCAGGATCGTTCCCGTAGTGGCCGGGGTGATCACTTTGCCGTCCATCACGAAAAACAGGTTCATTGTGCCCACTTCCTGCACATATTTTTTCTCTTGGGCGTCCATCCACATGACTTGATCGTAGCCGGCTTTTTTTGCGCGTTGTGCGGGTAGCAGCGACGCGCCGTAGTTGCCGGCGCATTTGGCTTCACCTACGCCACCCTGAGCGGCACGCGTAAACACTTCTTCTACCCAGAGGCGTACAGGCTTCGGATAGTACGGGCCAACCGGGCCGGTGAAGATGATGAACTTGTATGTTTCCGAGGCGTGTACTCCGAAGTATGCGTCATTGGCAAACATAAGTGGGCGAATATACAGGGAGTGGCCTTCTTCCTCGGGAATCCAGTCGCGATCTAGGTCAACCAGCATTTTTAGAGCCTGCATGAACAAGTCTTCCGGGAGTTGGGGCATGCACATCCGTTCGGCAGAGACGTTCAGTCGGCGGGCATGTGCATCGGCGCGAAAAAGTACCGGTTCGCCGTTGCGTTTGGTGGCCTTCATGCCCTCAAAAATACTCTGGCCGTAGTGCAGAGCGAGGTTGGCCGGCGACATTTCCAGGTTATGAAACTCCTCAATGCGCAAATTAACCCACTGCTTGCCGTCGTACTCGGCCACGAACATGTGGTCGGAAATAACCTTGCCGAACGGGATGTTGGTAAAATCCACTGAGGAAATTCTCGATTTGGTGGTAGGGGTTACAGAAATCGGATACTTTAGCGCCATGTTGATGGAAGTTTGACGAGATGAACATGGATGAAGGAACGGCACAAAGTTATGTAACTTTGCCCTGGATTTAAAAATTATATTTTAAATCAAAATTCGAGTCCGGGCTTGTTTGAAATTATTGCCATCGAAAAAAGCGTTTGGCAAGTAATTGTGTTTTTTACAGTATGTTTTCCGAAAACGATAAAATCTACAAAGCAGAGCCAAAATCTCTACTGGAAATTGCCCGGGGCGAGTACGCCAGGCGAGTGCTGGTGGTGATGCAAGAAGAGCCGGCGTACCCGGGGAATCTTGAGTTTGTAAAAAAAATTCTCGGCGCTGCCGGGCTTGACCTGGAGAAAGACACACTTTTTGCCCCCGTGGCGATGTCCGAATCTGCGCTTGTTTTGCCGGCACTGAAAACCAAACATCCGGATCAGGTTTTGGTTTTTGGACTTGCCCCCGCCCAACTCGGGTTGAATATTCAGGCATCGTTTTACAAACCTGTGTCCTTCCTGGGGGCTACTTTTCTTTTTGCAGAAAAACTCTCGGTCATTGAACCCGACAAGTCCCGAAAAACTGGTTTGTGGCAGGCGCTTCGCCAAATGTTTTTGTAACAACTAACAAGTCAACTATTTACACAATTTTTGAATGAAAAAAGGCTACGTTTTTCCAGGGCAAGGCTCTCAGTTTGAGGGTATGGGCAAGGTGCTTTACGAGAGCAGCACGTTGTCAAAAGAACTCTTCGAACAAGCCAACGATATCCTTGGCTGGCGCATTACGGACGTGATGTTCGGCGGTACAAAGGAAGATTTGACACAAACCAGGGTGACGCAACCGGCGGTCTTTCTGGAAAGTATTGTGCGGGCAAAAATGGCAGGCGCCGATTTCAGGCCGGATGCCGTGGCCGGACACTCGCTTGGTGAGTTCACCGCACTGGCCGCTGCCGGCGCGCTGGATTTTGCCGATGCGCTCCAACTGGTCAGCCAGCGCGCCTTTGCCATGCAAAAAGCCTGCGAACTCGCCGACGGCACCATGGCCGCTGTACTCGGCATGGAAGATGCGGTTGTTGAACAGGTATGCGCTTCAATTTCCGGAGAAATTGTCGTGCCCGCCAACTACAATTCGCCTGGACAACTGGTCATTTCCGGCTCGCGCAAAGGCATCGAACTGGCCGTGGAAAAACTTCAGGAAGCAGGCGCCAAACGAGTGGTCGTGCTGGCTGTCGGAGGAGCGTTCCATTCGCCGCTCATGCAACCGGCCCAAGACGAACTGGCCAAGGCGATTGAAGCGACCAATTTCAGCCGACCGCTTTGCCCGGTGTACCAGAATGTACACGCCCACCCGGTGACCGATCCGGAGGAAATCCGCCGCAACCTCGTCGCGCAATTGACAGCCCCCGTCCGCTGGACGCAGACCATCGAAAATATGGCTGCCGCTGGAATCGGCGAGTTTGTTGAAGTAGGCGGTGGCGGGCCGGTATTGCGCGGCATGATCCGGAAAATCATTCGTGACGCTGTTCTTGGCGAATGTTGACGACACTTCTTGCGCGGGAAAATTTTTCTTGCATACCTTGCGTTTGCGAACCTTAAACACGACTCGGAAATGGCGACCAATACGATGATAAAAAGTGGGCAAATACTTATTGCAGAACCGTTTATGCTTGATCCCTACTTCAGGCGTTCGGTCATTCTGGTATGCGAACACCACGAACAAGGTACCATCGGTTTTATCCTGAACAAGAGTATTGACATGGGCTTGAACGACCTGATGGGGGATTTTCCGACATTTGATACAGAAGTGTTTTACGGTGGCCCCGTTCAGACCGATACCCTGCATTACGTACACAACCTCGGCGATATGCTAGATGAAAGTATCAAAATAGCAGACGGTGTGTGGTGGGGGGGCGATTTTGACAAACTCAAATTTCTTATCACCCGCCAGATGGTTCACCCCGACAACATTCGCTTTTTTGTCGGATATTCCGGCTGGTCCTCCGGCCAACTCAAGGAAGAACTTGGATACGGTTCCTGGGTGACCGGCAACATGGACGCCAACTATATTTTCAAATTCAAACCCAATCGGCTTTGGCGGCACGCCATGTACAACAAAGGCGATTTGTACGAAATCATTTCTGATATGCCGGATCAGATTAGTTGGAACTGAGATGTCAATTTTTTCCCGCAGGATTCATCCCGTTCAGGTTCGCGCCGTCGTGCAGGCGTTGCATGCTATTTTTGTGGAAAACAAATATGCAGACAAGGTTATCGAATACACCTTGCGCCAAAACCCCAAGGCGGGCAGCCACGACCGCGCATTTGTAGCCGAAACGACGTATGATATTGTCCGCAATTACCGACTTTATGCAGCCATTCTGGGCAGGGAGCCACAGCGTGAAGCGGATTTTTGGGAACTGGCCGGCATTCATCTTGTGCTGACAAATGCCGCCGTTGTCGTAGGCAAGGACGCCGAAATCTCGGAGTTCCGCAAACTTGATCCGGATGAAATTCAGGAAAAAGCCGCCCGGCTACGAAGCGAACGCAAAATACGCGAGAGCATTCCCGACTGGCTCGACGACCTTGGCTCTCGCGAACTTGGTCCGCTGTGGGACGAAACACTGGCTTGGCTGAATCGTCCGGCAGCGGTTGTCCTGCGCACCAATCGCCTCAAAACCAACCGGGATGCCTTGAAAAAAATTCTGGAAGAAGAAGACATTGAAACCCGGCCGTATAGCGAGGCCGATGCGCTGGTGCTGGAGCGGCGCCAGAATGTGTTCCGGACAAAGGCTTTCCAAAACGGCTTGTTCGAGGTGCAGGATTTCAGCAGCCAACTCGTAGCGCCTTTCCTCGACCCCAAACCGGGTATGCGCGTGGTGGATGCCTGTGCGGGAGGCGGGGGCAAAACCCTGCACCTGGCGTCTCTGCTCGAAGGGCGGGGTCAGATCATCGCGCTGGATACGCTGGCCTGGAAACTGGACGAACTGCGTCAGCGTGCCCGCCGTGCCGGTGTATCCAACATCGAAACCCGGGTGATCGAAAATACCAAAGTGATCAAGCGCCTGTACGGTACCGCCGACCGGCTCTTGCTTGATGTGCCGTGCAGCGGACTCGGGGTGCTGCGCCGCAATCCCGACAGCAAATGGAAACTCAGCCCGGAGTTCATCGAAAACCTGCGCCACACGCAGCGCGAAATTTTGCAGACATACAGTCGAATCCTGAAAAACGGGGGGCAAATGGTTTACGCCACTTGCAGCATCCTACCTTCCGAAAACGAATTGCAAGTGCAAGCCTTTCTGGCAAGTGAAGCCGGAGCATCGTTTTCACTGCTTTCCGAACGCAAAGTGCTGCCGCAAGACGACGGTTTCGACGGGTTTTACATGGCCCTGCTGTTAAAAAATTAACAGACAGACAGGCATGCCCGGACGCATTTTCTTAACTTTTTCGTCTGGCATCTTTTTTAGAATATCTACCCGGAATACAGCCTGATTCACGGGCGATTCTCTGTGTATTTCCCGCTTATTCTTTTGGTTTCCGAATTATGTTTCATACTTGCCGCCTGCCAGCAGTGGCGTAAACCTGTCATTTGCTAAAAATTAACAGCGCCGCCTTAAAAGTTTTTAACGTTTTCTTAACCGGTGTGTTACATTTGCACCGTCTAAGCACCGGGCGAAGCAAATCCAGCGGTGGAACGAGATGGAGCAAGTACGAAAACCACCGATTGTTGTCCTGATCCCAGCCTTTAATGAGGAAGAATCGCTTCCTTTCGTGTTAGCAGGGATTCCCAAAGCCTGGGTGCGTGAGGTGGTAGTTTGCAATAACGGCTCAACGGACAGGACAGCGGAAGTGGCTCGGCTGATTGGAGCAACGGTGGTTGATGCGAGAAAGCGGGGATACGGCTCGGCGTGTTTGGCGGGTATCCGTTACTTAGAACAAAAGCCCCCGTCCGAACGCCCCGAAATTGTTGTTTTTCTGGATGGCGACTACTCCGATTATCCCGATGACCTGCCTGAAGTGGTGGGTCCGATATTGAAAGACGAAAAAGACCTGGTGATCGGTTCCCGTTTGTCGGGGCGCTCGGAACCCGGTTCCATGACCTTGCCGCAACGCTTTGGCAACTGGCTGGCGCCGTTTCTGATACGCTTGCTTTACGGCTACCGGTTCTCCGACCTGGGACCATTCAGGGCGATTCGCTGGGAAAAGCTGATCGCCCTGAATATGCGTGACACAAACTACGGCTGGACGGTGGAAATGCAGATAAAAGCAGCCCGGCAAGGCCTGAGATGCGCCGAGGTTCCCGTTCGATACCGGAAACGCGCAGCTGGAAAAAGCAAAGTGTCGGGTACGCTGAAAGGCGTTGTGTTGGCCGGCTGGAAAATTATCAGTCTCATTTTTTTACTATATTTTTTCGACTCAAAACCCAAAACTCAAAACTCAAAACTGTAAAAACACACCACTGCATCTATGTTTGGCATTCAATCTTTTTTCGAAGCACTTCGTTATCAGGCCTTTGTTGACTTTGGCTACCTGATGCTCCTCATCTACTTTGTAGCCATGAGCGGCGTGACGATTTACGCGCTTTTGCAAGTCCACCTGCTGTTTCTGTACAAAAAGTACCACAAGGAAAACCCGAAAATTCAGTACAAACAGTACGATGCAAACGACCGTGAAGTGCCCTTCGTGACCGTGCAACTACCGATGTACAACGAAATGTACGTGGCTGAACGAATCATTGACTATGTGGCTGCACAGGAATACCCCAAAGACCGCTTCGAAATCCACGTGCTGGATGACTCTACCGACGAAACGGTTGGCATCGTGGCCAAAAAAGTAGCGGAACTTCGCGAGCAAGGTTTCAACATCGAACACATCCACCGGGTGAACCGGCAGGGCTACAAGGCCGGCGCCTTGCAAGAGGCCATGCCGCGTGCCAACGGCGAGTTCATTGCCATCTTCGACGCCGACTTTACACCGCGTCCCGACTTCCTGCGCACCACGATGACCTATTTCGAAGACCCGAAAACGGCCATCGTACAGACCCGCTGGGAGCACATCAATGCCGACTACAGCATGCTAACCAAATTGCAGGCCCTGCAACTGAACGTACACTTCACGGTGGAGCAAGCCGGCCGTTCCTACGGCAACCTGCTGCTCCAGTTCAACGGGACCGCCGGCGTATGGCGCAAAAAGGTAATTAACGAAGCCGGCGGCTGGCAGAGTGATACCCTGACCGAAGACCTCGACCTCAGTTTCCGTGCCCAGATCATGGGTTACAAAATCCAGTACCTGGAAAAACTCGGCAGCCCTGCCGAACTTCCCGTGGACATGAACGCCCTCAAAGGCCAGCAGTTCCGCTGGAACAAAGGCGGTGCTCAAAATGCCCGCAAACTGCTCAAACTTGTGTGGAATACCGACAAACTGAACCGCGTACAAAAAATGCACGCGATCAGTCAGTTAATGGCCTACGGTGTGTTCCTCTGGGTGTTCATTGCTGCCGTGAGCAGCGTACCGTTGTCGTTCGCCTTCCAGGAACTGGGTATTTCCACGCACTTTCTGTCATTCTCCGTGCTTGGGTTGTTTGCTGTAGCCGCAATTTCGTACACCGCTAATATTACTGCAGCGCTGAACCGCCACAACCCGCCCTCTTTCTGGGAAAAAGTGCGTTTCTTTGGCCTGTTCCTGTCCTTCATGCCGATCTCAATGGGCTTGTCGCTGTACAACGCCATTGCGGTGATTGAAGGCCTGCGGGGCAAAGTTTCCGCATTCGTGCGCACACCGAAATACGGCATCACCGGTAACAACAACTCGTTCCAGAAGGCATCCTACCTCGCCCGGAAAATTTCCTGGGTAACCTACGCAGAAGGCGGTATGGCGCTGGTCTTTTTCGCAGCAGTCATCATCGGCATCAAAACCGGCAACGATGCATTTGTGCTTTTCCACTCCATGCTCGCCTTCGGGTTTGCCACGATTTGCTACTACTCGATCAAACACCTGCGTTTCCGGTAAGCCGGGCGCCTGAATCGTTAGTTAAAAAAATCCCCGTGTCGCATGCGACACGGGGATTTTTTATGGTGTCTTATCGGGCGGTATTTCTGCCGGGCCTGTACTTTTGGGGCCTCAACATTCAAATAACTTCCCGAACATGAAAAAGCGCCATTTCCTCGGATTGTGTCTGTTGCTGCTGGCGGGCGCCTGCACGCACCATTACTATTTCAAACCCGCCGCTACCCAGCCCGGCCAAACAGAAGCAGTGTACACCCGGGGCGCACCGGGCCTGCGTTCCCAACAATTCGGAGCAGACGTTACCGCCGGCCTGAGTGCCCGGGGTGAAAAAGACCTGAGCCTCCAACTTTACATTTACAACGACAGCGACTCTACGTACACCATACAGCCCGATGCCGTACGCGTAACCGGGTACGATGCTTTTGGCGTGCCGCAACCGCTGCGGGTGTTCGAGGCCTCGGAATACGTCCGGTGGAAGCGCAATCAGGATATTTTGATCGGCACCGTAATCGTCGTAGCCACGGTCGCGCTCATCCTGATTATTGATGAAATAGCCGACGACGGCAAACCTTCAGGCAATACCGGCCGGCCCGACTGGACCTACGACTACTACTATAACCCCCTGGACTGGATTGACTTTTCCGTCAATACCGCCATTATTATCGGGTCGACAACCGCACCGCCTCCGCAAGCACACCCTGCAATTCCAGAAAACGGGCTGTTGCAAAAACACACCCTGTACCCCGGCGAAGCCGTGCAAGGCATTGTCAAGGTGCGTGGCAAAAGCAATTTCATGCAAAAAATTCTGGTGGAAGTGCCGGTGAACGGCGCCTACCACAAGTTTGTGTTTGAAAACCGGCAAAACGCCCGGTAGGAGGCTGTCAGTTTGGTTCGGCCATCTCTCTTTCTCGGGGCTACACCCCGAGTTGACAGATGGCGCCCTTTCACGGCTTTGCTGAGGGGGGGGGCGCTGTTGGGAGGCCAAAACTCACGTTCTTTGTGGGATGCAAAGGCAGTATCGGACTTGTTCCCGCTTGATATTCGGGGCATTATTGCTGTTCCTGACGGTGTACCTGGGCTATTGGGTGGAACGCGCCCAGACACTCCCGCTTTTGTCGGCCTACTGCGTGTTTTTCGCTGTATATGTGTGGGTGCTGCACCGATCCTCACGAGATGACCGGAAATTTTATGCTGGCCTTGGCATTGCGTTGCGGGTTGTCTTGCTGTTCAGCATTCCGAACCTTTCCGACGATTTTTACCGATTCCTGTGGGATGGGCGACTGGCTGCACAGGGCATCCATCCGTTTGCGCACCCGCCGGCGTTTTTTATGGAAAACGCCACAACACTCCGGGGAATTACGCCCGTATTATTCCAAAAACTGAATTCGCCGGAGTATCACACGGTGTATCCGCCTGTGTGTCAGGCAGTATTTTGGCTGGCAGTCAAACTTTCCCCGGAAAGTATTGCAGGCGGGGTTTTTATTTTGAAATTTTTTCTGTTTGCTTGCGAACTGGGTACGCTGGCAGTACTGGCAAAATTTGGGGAGGAAAAGGCCTTGCCGCTCGTGCGTGTCGGCTATACCCCCGGGCAACTACCCGACAACCAACCGGTAGTGGCGTATGCACTCAACCCGCTCATTCTACTGGAAATAACCGGAAATTGCCACTTCGAAGGGGCGATGCTGTGCTTTTTGCTGGCTGGAATTTTAGCGCTGGCGCGCCGACGAATCGCCTGGGCGGCACTGTTCTGGGCATTGGCCACAGCGAGCAAACTCCTGCCGCTCCTGTTCCTGCCCATTGTGTGGACGCATCTCGGGTGGCGTGCAGGCTTCCGGTTCATGGCGTTGTTTGCTGTTTTTTGTGTCGCACTTTTTTTGCCCCTGCTTGACCCGGATGTATTGACCAACATGGTCGGCAGCCTGAATCTGTACTTCCGGCAATTTGCGTTCAATGCCGGCGGGTACTATGTGTTACGTGCAATTGGAAAGGTGTTCGCACCGCCGACGGTTGACGTAGGGCGTACGTTAGGGCCAATTTTGGCAGCGTTTGTTTTAATCGGGGTGTTGGTACTGGCATTCTGGAAGCGTAAGAACACGATACAGGTTTTCCACCAAAAACTCCTGCTGGCATCCACCCTGTATCTCGCGTTGGCTACCACGGTACATCCCTGGTACATTGCCGTGCCGCTTGGACTGGGTTTGCTGACTTCCTGGCGGTTTCCGCTCGTATGGACCGGCGCCGCCTTTCTTTCATACAGCCACTACGCCGCTGGTGGTTTTCAGGAAAACTACGGGTTGATTGCGCTGGAATACGGGCTGGTTTTATGGGCAGTTTGGCGGGAGTTAGACACGGATTTTCAACGATCATAGGTTTTACCGACCCCTTCTGTGACCGTCTGTGCGAGTAGTCTGTGTACGTCTGTGAGAAATTTACAACTCTCTCCGCCGAATACGACTTATTCTACACAGACGTACACAGACTACTCGCACAGACGGTCGCAGAAGGGGAAGTCAAATTTTCAACTTTTGCCCGATCTTGCCGTCCAACGGAAAAAACACAAACCGGTTATGCAAAAACGTACACACCTGCTGCTTGCGGCACTTTGGGTTCTGTCTCTTTCTGGCTTTGCCCAAACCACTATTTATTTCCCCCCTAAAATCGGAACAACCTGGGAATCCATCAATCCTGCCTCGCTTGGCTTTTGCCCCGACCGCATTGACAGTCTGTACCAAATGCTGGAAGACCGCAACACCAAGTCGTTCATTCTCCTGCAGGACGGCAAAATTGTGCTGGAAAAATACTTCGGCACCTTCACGCGCGATTCGTTCTGGTACTGGGCATCGGCAGGCAAATCGCTTTCGGCTTTTCTTGTGGGCCAGGCACAGGACGAAAGTCTGCTCAACATTAACGAACCCACAAGCACCTACCTGGGTGCAGGCTGGACTAGCGCTCCGTCCGACAAGGAGGCGCTCATCACGGTGCGCGACCAGTTGCGCATGACTTCCGGCCTCGACGACGGCGTGCCTGATGTGGATTGCACCGATCCTTCCTGCCTGCTGTACAAAGCCGATGCGGGTACCCGCTGGGCGTACCACAACGGCGTTTACCACCTTGTGCATGACGTAATCGAAGAAGCAAGCGGCCAGGGAATCAATGTGTTCACCAAAACCCGGCTGTTCGACCGAGTGGGCATGACGGGCCTGTGGATCAACCACATCCAGTACGGGCGCGCCCGTGACATGGCCCGTTTTGGATTACTGATGCTGGCCAACGGCGTATGGAACGGAGACACCCTCTTGCGCAACCAACAATACCTGTACGACATGGTACACCCGTCCCAAACGCTGAACCGCAGTTACGGCTACCTGTGGTGGCTCAACGGTCAGCAGAGTTTCATGCTGCCGGGTTTGCAGTTGGTCATTCCGGGCAAGGTTGTGCCTAATGCCCCCGATGACATGTACATGGCCCTGGGTAAAAACGACCAGAAAATTCACGTGGTGCCCTCGAAGCGCTGGGTAGTGGTGCGTCAGGGAGAATCCGGAACCGTCGGCCCAAACGGCGGCACTGTGCCCATCGTGTTGGACAACCAGATTTGGGATTACCTGAACAAATTAGTTTGCACGCCTGTCGGCACGGAAGAAGCAGATGCTTTGCCGGGCTTGCAGGTGTGGCCGAACCCGGCGGCGGATGGCTGGAACCTGGAAGCGGATGTGGCAATTGAGCGGGTGGAGTTGTACGCGAGTGATGGCAGACTCCTCCGTGCTTCCGATGGAACGGGTGTATCGAACCTGTGGCTTGATGCCTTCGGGCTGCCGCCGGGAGTATATTGCTTGAGGGTCTTCGTTGGGAACCAGGTAATTCCCGCAAGAGTGGCTTCTGGTAAATAATCAGCCCCTCAATCAACCTCCAAACTGACGAACATCACCCCTCTTTCCAAATCATTTCCGCGCCCGAATCCGTTACTTTTGCATAGTAACAACAACATTCGTTAACCTTTAAAAATAGATGTCATGGGACGCGGTAATGTAATTTTAGGCATTCTGGGAGGCGTGGCTGTAGGCGCTCTGCTGGGCGTTTTGCTCGCTCCCGACAAGGGTGAACGCACCCGTAAAAAAATCCTGAGAAAAGGGGAAGACTATGTGGACGCTATGAAGGACAAACTCGACGACTTCGTGGAAGATATGAACCAAAAAATGGAAGGTATGGCCAAGGAAGCCGCCAATGCGTTGCGCCGCAACAAAGTCCGGGCAAACGCTATGGTAGACGAAGTCGTAGACAAAATATGACGACAGTTGAGGTGAAATGATGTGAACAAACATTTCCGATTATCGCCCCGGAGGCTGCATGCTTCCGGGGCTTTTTTTTTGGGGGGGGTCATTTGAACTGGATTGCTCGCACGGGTGATACTCGCGAAACCACATAGGACGGCAGCAACAAAAACACCAGGGTTATAGCCAACGTACCGAGGTTGATCACCAAAAGCGGCAGCCAGTTCAACTGCACCGGAGCGTACGACAAGTAGTAGTCGGCTTCATTCAGCGTGATGAAACGGTAGCGATTCTGCAAAAGGCAGAAGCCGGCCCCGAGTAAATTTCCCCAGAACATGCCGGTCAGCGTGATGACGGCCGCGTGGTACAGAAATACCTGGCGGATGCGGCCGGTGCTTTCGCCGAGGGCTTTCAGTACGCCGATCATGGTGGTGCGTTCCAGCACGAGTACCAGCAGGGCGGTTATCATATTCACAATGGCCACCGCCAGCATCAGCGCGAGAATGACCACCTCATTGTAATCCTGCAATTGCAGCCACTCGAAAATGGCCGGAAATTTCTCCCGAATACTCGCGCACAGCAGGTCGGGCGGCAGCACTTCGTCGTAAATGTACTCGGTGTACAAGTCAAGGTCGCGGATGTCGTCGAGCCAGACCTCAAATCCGGCTACCTGATTTTCATTCCACCCGAGCAGGTCCTGTACCATACGGATGTCGCACAGGGCAAATTTGCGGTCGTATTCCTCCAGTCCGGTTTTGTAGATGCCACAGACCTGGAACATCCGCCGCAGTTGGTCGTTGCCTTTCACGAAATGCACGACGAATTTGTCGCCCACGCCTACTTGCAATCGGTCGGCAGTTTGCCGGCTCAGGATAATGTCGCGGGAGGGAACGGAATCACCGGGTAAAATCGGTTTGCCTTCGAGCAAGTAGGGCTGGAGGTTGGACCAGTCGAAATCCGGCCCGATACCCTTGAGCAGGATGCCCTCTATGGCGGTTTTGGTTCGGATGATGCCGGGTTTGTGGGCAAACACCTGAATGTGCCGGATGCCGCCGTGCGAACGGGCTTCTGCCTCGCGGCCGGTTTCGAAGCTGAGTATTGTTTCCGAAACCGGATAGTTAATGCCTCGGACGGTATCAAGAGCGGGGTAAAATGCTTGATTCTTTTCGATGGGCGCCGGCTCGAACGACAAGGACAACGCTGTGTCGGAAATGTGGATATGGCCCCAAAATTCGAAAATTTTGCGGCTGATCTCGCTTTTGAACCCGGTGATGAAAGCCGTGGTCGCGATCATCACAGAAACGCTTAGTGCCACCGCTGCGATAGCGATGCGGATGATGAACCGGGAGAAATTTTTCTTGCCGGAAAAAGCGATACGACGCGCAATGAAAAAGGGGAGATTCACGACTGGCAAAGGTAGGCCTGAGTCAGGATTATTTAGCGATCAATGTTGTTTGTTCCTCCAACTGCGTTTTTGTGTAAAGTCATTTCAGGACAAGACATCACAACGTTTTAGCGAGCAGGAAATTCAAGTAAACTTCGTCCTGATTGTTTATGCCGATCCTGTTGTTGGTGAGGTGGAGCAGGCTAGGCAATGCTTTATCCAAATCGTTACCCAATTCTTTCAAAATCATTTGATTACCTCGCAACCAACGCAGCCATTCGGGCTGTTCCGGGTCGTTTTGATCCCTTTTAAGTGCCTGCCAAATCTCTGAAACTACCAGGCGAAGTTCTTCTTGTTGCGGGGCAAAACTTTTTTCGAAGTCGGCTCGAAGGGCTTGCTGCCAGTCGGCACTGTTGCCTGCTTTTTCAGAAGGTTGAAAGAACAGTTCCATCCATTGGGAACAGAGCTGGTCGAAGTACCAACTGCTTTTTTCTCGTTCCCAGCCCACTGCAAATGCCGTAATCACGTGCAGGCGCAACGCATCGAACATGGCATCGCCGTAGGTGTACGGGCGGTTCAGCCGGTCAAGCACGACGCGCGTGGACAGGTGAAAATACTCCTCTACCCAGGGGAGCGCTTCGGGGCTGCCAAATCGCTCTGTTTCGGGCTGGTACGGGAGCAATTCTAACGTACCACGGTCGGCAAACCAGGATTCTGCAACAGGGTGAATTTCGGCAAACCATTCCTCCTCTCCTCGCAGCCGCAGGCGAATATGCGGGCCTTGCTCGTCTTCATACCGGATAAAAAATGCGCGTTTGCCTTTGTTCGGCCAGACGTGCTGCGCCAAAAAAGGCAATACGCTGCGAACGAGAAAAATATCGAGGGTTTCATGGGGATGGATATGGTAGGATAGCCATGTTTGTGTCATAGCGGCAAAGGTCATGTTTTTTAAAAATAATCTTGAAAGCAATTGCTCTAAAGAGAAAAAGGTGTTTACCTTTGCGCCCACAAAATCGCGGAGTGGAGCAGTTGGTAGCTCGTCGGGCTCATAACCCGAAGGTCGTCGGTTCAAGTCCGGCCTCCGCCACAAAGAAAAAGCCTCGTCAGTTTGACGGGGCTTTTTTATTGGCTGGATGTCTGTTCAAGTCCGGCTTCCGCTACAAAAGTTCAGGCAGTTGAAGTTCAGTCAATGCTTTTTATGATAAGCAGGTCTGTCCATCTATTGGGCAGACCTGCTTTCTTTTTTGGAAAACTTAAATCCTTCATCGCACCACTGTAACATCCCCCTGCATGCGTAGCACGAAGCCATCGTGGTATTCCACCTCGGCATACCAGACGTACACCCCCGGCAATACCGGTTGCCCGCGGTAGCGCCCGTCCCAACCCGAGGGATAGTCGTTTGGTGCAAAACCCGCACGTTCAAAAACAGCCTCGCCCCAGCGGTCAAAAATGCGCAGCAGGCGTATCTCCCGGATGGATTCCGGACGGGCAAACAGCGTGAAATACCGGTTTTCGTCCAGTATGGCATCCGAATACAGGGCGTTTGGCGCATACACACTGTCGCGCACCACCTGTATCAGCACCCGACTTTCGGACGTGCAGCCCGACGCTGTCGTGAATCGAACCGTGTAGTACGCTGACGCAAATGGCCGCACCCACAGTTCCGGGCAGGTATCGCAAGGCGACAAGGTCGCGATCGGGTTGAGCCACTGAATCTGAACAGCGGCATCGGGCGGCAGGTCGGGCGAAAGTTCAACGTGCAGCAACACGCTGTCGCCAAGGCGCAGGGTCGTATCGGAAAACAATTCGCCGATCATTTCCGGTAGCGCCGGCATCTCGAAATCAAACTCAAACAGGCAGCCCAATGAATCCTCAACGTACAGTACCAGCGGCCCGCCGCCCACCTTGTCGAACACCGTCGTGTCGCGCAGCGGCGGAAGGCTCAGGCCGTACAGAGTACCCGGCGGAAAACCGGAAATGGAAAACGAACCGTTGGGCCGGTCGGTGCAGGGCAGACGCAGTACCTCAAATTCTGGTTCGTAAGGCTGCGGTTCGCCGACGGTGGTGGTTGCTGTTTGCGAACAACCATTGGCGTCGGTGAATGTGAGGGTGTAGTCGCCCGCCGGAACGGCAGCCAGATTTTCCGTCGCCGCTCCGTTTGACCACTGAAAACTGTAAGGCAAGGCCCCACCCGCCGGCGCCGTGCTTACACTGCCGGTGCTGCTGCCGAAACAAAGTGCATTGGTCGGCACAAGTGCCAGAACGATCGGGTCGGGCTGCGTTACCTCCGCAGAAAGGCTTGCTGTGCAACCATGTCCGTCGGTTAGCAGAAATGTGTACACGCCGGCAGGCAGGTCGGTTGCCGGCGAAGTCACCGGCAGGCCCCCGGATGTAAACGAATACGGCGGTGTTCCACCCTGAGCCGAGAGGGTTATTTGGCCGGTACTGTCGCCAAAACAATCTGCCCCGTCGGCAAGCGCTATTCCAATTAGCGCGGGTGGCTCATCAATTTCTGTTTGCAAGGTGTACATACACCCCAGCGCATCGAACACGGTTACGCTGTATGCCGTGGCCGGCCCAGTAATCACGCTTTGGGTTTGGCCGCTCGACCAAAAAAAGGAGAACGGTGGATGCCCGATGGCTGTCACTTCTGCCCGTCCATCGGCTTCGCCAAAACAGGTAGCCGAGTCGGCGCTGATCGCAACGGTGGAAAAAAGCACGCCTATGGACGTATCCGCAGAAGTCGTGCAGCCGTTGGCGTCCGTCACCAGCACGTCGTAGGTGCCGACGTTCAGGCCCTGCAGGATGTAGGTCGCACCGGCACTTGCGCCGTTGACCGAATATGGCGCCACACCGCCCTGCGTAGTCACCGTGATGGTTCCGTTGGCGCCTCCGAGGCAAATTTCGTCCGTTGCAGCCAGGGAAATTACCAATGGCGGCGGTACTGAAATGACTGCACTTGACTCGGTCGTACAGCCGTTGGCATCGGTGAGGGTGAGGCTGTAAGTCCCCGGAGATAAATCTGTCAGGTTCGGGCCGGAGCCATTCGGCGACCATGCGTACTGGTACCCGCCCACGCCGCCTGTCGGGGCCGCGGAAATACTGCCGTCGTTTGCACCTGCACACGAAATGCCGAAGCCGTTGAAATCGCCGGTAGCGAGTGCTACGACCAATGAATCCGGTTGGCTCACCTGCACCGATGCGGTGTCGGCACAGCCAAGTGCATCCACCACTGTGAGGGCGTATATACCCGCCGGAAGGTTGAACAGGGAATCTACAGGGCCGGGTCCGGTACTCCAGAAATACTGCACCTGGACGGCGGCGCCCTGCACGGTTGCCGCTATTGAGCCGTCGGCTTCGCCCCAACACAGGGCGTCGGTCGGCACAAGTGTGACCTCCACCTTGCGCGTTTCCACCCGGATGGTATCAAGCGAGGTACAACCTTGTGGCCGGGTGGTTTGCAGCACTAAATTTTCCACAAAAACAAAGGAGTTGGTGAACGTCCCGGTGTAGCGGTAAGCCGGGTTGGGCGAGGCGGTGCTGCTCAGGTAGGGGGAAGCCGTCAGCCATGAATAGGTGGCATTGGCCAGTGGCGGCGCGCCAAGTGTAGCCGTAGCGCCCGCGCAAACCGTCGTATCGGTTCCGGAATTGGTCAGCCGGACAAAAGGCAAAAAGATCGAATCGCGGGTGCAGGAACACACAGTGTCCACCAGCACTACCCACAGACCCGAGCAGCCTTGCGTGGACGCCACCGGCACGTTCACCGACACACCCAGCGCCGAGGCAGCGGGCAGCCCTTCCACCTGAACGGCGGTGTCGCGAAGCAAGGCATCGGTCGGGTCGAGTTTGGTATTCTGGTTGCCGTCGAGCCGGATTTCGAGGTCGAGCGACCCGCCGCCGGGCAGGCTGGACAGGTTTTCTACCTGAAAATTCAAGTCCCAGGTTTCCAGCCCGGCATCTAAAGGAAGCGCCAGACCGTTGAGACCGGACAGGGTAAACACCGGTTTTTCAAACACCCCGAAAAAGATTTCCTCCTGCATGACAAAATCAATGGCGCAACTCGAAGCGGCACAAGCGACATTTGCGGTTTGCAGCATTTGCACGCCGAATGTGTACGAAGCGCTGCAAACGGACTCGATCGTGTTGTTTCGGATTTGAAAATCAAACACCATTGAGTCCCCCGCGACCACACCGGCCGGTAAGCCAAACGTGAGGTACATTGCATCGCCGAACTGCTGAATGACGGGCGCGCCGGTAGGACCGTTGTGCCCCGGCTGAAAAGACCCCGGCACATACTCGAAGCCGGTGGGGAGTATGACCCGTACTTTTTCGTTGGAGCCGGTCGGGCCAATGTCGCCGGGATTTACAATGCTCAGGTGGATACTGTTTTCTGCACAAAATGACGCCGGAACGGGCATTTCCCAGTTGATCTGGTACGAATTTCCCATGTCGGGCGCGCCCGCTATTTCGAGCGGCGGCGCCACGAAATCGGCGGTTTCTCGCGGATCACCGCACACATCCTGCCAGGTGGCGGCATACAATAACCGCGTGCCGTCGAGGTATTCGCAATTGGTTTCCAACTGAAAGCGAAAAACCACAGCGTTGTTCGGCGCAAACAGCAGGCCGGGTACAGACTCAATGGAAAACGGTAGCGAAGCAAGGTCGAGGTTAATCAAAAGCCCGTCGGGTGTTTGCACAGGGTCGGGCAAAGGCGCCGTTTGCCCGCCGTATTCCACCGAAAACGTGCCGGGCGCAAGCACCTGGCCAGCCTGCGGTAGTTTGATCAGCAGGTTGATGTCGTACATCTGGCCCTCTCCTACGTTGATGAGTTTGATTTCGTAAGGAATCGGGTCGCATAAATTTACCGGCGCCGCCGGCGAACTGATCACGCCGACCTGCGCCTGAGCAGCAGCAGGAGAAAAATAGAGTTCCAGGGCATTGGGAATGATGCACGGCGAAGCAGCCTCTGCACACTGAAAACCGGGCACAATCAGTATGGTGTCCAGTGTGTTGCAATCCGTCAGAGAGGCTTTTAGTTCGATCGTCCGGCACCCGCTGGCAGCAAGCGGCAAACTGTGTACCACGGCATTTTGAGGGTCAGGATGATCTATTTGCAATGGTTGTGGACTTGTGGCGTCGGTGATGTCGGTAGCCGTCTGGATGTTCAACCCCATTCCGTTTTCCACAAAAATCAAGGGTTCCGGGATAGCGATAGACGGGGCGGGGATGCTTGGGTTGCAAAACTGCACGATCCAGGTAGGTACCCGGCTGCCCGAGAGCGGGTAGGAGGTGACAAATCCGAGTTCATTCAGGTCTTCCTGTGCCGCGATGGTACCCCCGGTCAGGGCATTGAGCGAGTCGAGAATGCACAGGAGTTTGTGTCCGATGATGGCCAGCGGGAAAGCCGTCGTGTCGGGCGGGCACTGTATTTGGGCACGGAACGAAAGTGTAGCGGTGGCGCGGCCCTGGTAAAAGTCCGTCACCGGAAGTCCGGCCGGTTTCACAAACAACATGGATGTGCTACCATCCGGAAGCGTTGTGATTTGCGGGTCGGCGAGCGGTATTTGCATGAGCGTTGGCGGGGTTAGCGCACCGTCTCCCGCGCTGTATTGCCAACGGGCACTCCCGGGGCGGTACACATAACCCGGGTTCAACTCTACGGTCATTGTGTCGTACACAAACAGCGGGCGAATTTCATTCGGGAAAAGGTCGTCGAGAATCCTTGCGGAAAGTCCCTGAATAAAAGTCAGTTCCACCGAAAGGTCGTCGCAGACTCCGTTGTTGAAATTTAGGGACGGAATGTATTCGTATTCCGGATTGATGGCCTGGAAGCGCGCATTTTGGGTTTCACAAAGAATTGTGTCTCCACCGGAAACATGGGGGAAACGCACACGCAGGTCTTTGATTTCCTCCACTTCGAGATAGGGTAGGGCTTCTGTAAGTCTTGCCAGAATTTCCAGATACACCCGGTCGCCGGCAGTAAGTTGGACGCCGGCGCCGGACAAACACCCGCCCGGCTGTGCGAGTGCATCCAGATTGGTTTCCCAGACGTGATACCCATCCGTGTTGTATCGGTAATCCAGTATCAGGCCCGGGCATTGCAGCACCTGCCCGGTTTCAGCATCTTCCACAACCACAGCGGCAGACAACTGCTGGAAATATTCCTGCACGCCGTTCCAGTAGTACACCTGAACCAGCATGGAGTCGAACGTCTCGCCGGGCATACCTTCGATGCGCGCTTCGGCCTGCATCAGCACGCTGTCGTAGGGGATGCCCATCGCCAGATCGAGTCCGGGCGTCGCCGGATCAACTTGTGCGGACAGGGCATTGTCCACATAGCCCAAGGAAATGCGCCGGACGGTAAACACATCGGCAGACGCACCGTGGCGTTGCGTCGAGTCGTCGAGGCGTGGGCAATCAATCGTGAACGGTTCGCCACCAAGGCAGACCAACTCGTACGATTCGGAGCACCCGTTTCCACAGATCCAGCGGATGTTGACGGCAGTCTGGTAGGTGCGCGGTTCGTAAACCGGGGTGCAAATGGCGGAGTCGTCAATATCCGGCGGACAAACGGCGAGCAGCGGCACGTGGATGTCGCCCAGATAATTCGGTAGAAGCAGGTACACCCGGGCAGTATCGGTTGTTGTCCACCAGGGAATCGGAGCGCCGTTGAATTCCGGCTGAAACCCGGGCGGGATGGTCATCGTTGCCGGCAAAATGAATTCGGCGATGATGCTGTCGTCCGGGCACTGCATTTGTAAGCCGGAGAAGGTCGCGTCGAAGGCGTACTCGAAATCGTACGTGGTGCCGGCGTCGAAAATGAAGGCGTGTTCTGCTTCCAGTTTGTTTTGATCGAATCGAATACCGATCGGCACATTGGGCGTCCATAGTGTCGTCAGGTCAATGCTGCAATCGCTGTCGTAGTAAAACAGTGCGGCGAAATACAAGGGATCGAGGAGTTCATTGCAGGATTTGCAGTCCGGGTTCAGGGAGAAGTCAAACTCGATGAAACAACTCTGCCCCGGCGCCAGGTCGTCGAACAGGCCATTGCCGTCCAAATCCGAAACGCCGCCCGGGCCGTCCGGGTCGGCAGTGACCACTGTCAGGCTCAACTGGTAGTAAATGTGGAGTGCTCCGCTTGTGAAATCCATGAGCGGAGTATTGCCGATTCGAAAATTCTCGAAGCGGTAGCAGTCTGATTTCATACCTCCGTTGGCGAGTTCGGATTCACTAAGGGTGAGTGCAAAAAGACCTTCAATTCCATACGCCGGGGTTGTGCCCTTGTTTTCGAGGCGCACCCGAATGATTTCCGGTTCGCAGGGGCGTGGCTTCGGAAACGGATTGACCAAAGAAATTTCCACATTCGGCTGCGGGCTACTGCCCCCCGACATGTTGTACTGGTCGAAACGCGGCGGACTGCACGGTATGCCGTCTGAGCAAGCCCAGCCGTATTCCACGATGGCCGTTTGGCTGCCGCATCCTTTCAGCCGGAATCGCTGCGTGATGGTGACGGAATCCTGATGCCCGAGGAATCCGTTCGGCCCGAGGTCGGCGCCGGTGATCTTGAGGGTATCGCCGGAAAAAATCCCGGTCGTTTGGACGAGTTCCAGGCCGGCCGAGGCGAACGGGTCAATGATGTACACCAAAAACGCCGAGCCAAAGCCCTCGTTCCGGAAGGTAAATGTGCGGGTAAACACCTCGCCGTTTGCGCCGGTATAACTCCAGTTTTGGCCCTGAATGAGGGTGATAACCGGGGTGCGCAGGTTGTATGCACTGCCGAGGGCGGGCGGTTGCGGTACCCCGCCGGCAGTGATCCGGATGGTGTCGCGCACATCACCAAGGTCGTAGGGCAGGCAGCCGACGCGCACCTGAATTTGAAAGGAGAAACTTGCGCCGCTTGCCAGGTCGGGCAATGCAAAAACGGGACAACGGGGGTCGGAGACGTCAACAGGCGTGGCGCCCGTTGAACCGGCATATTGCAGTCCCAGGGGGAGGCAATATTGCAGCGTACCGGAGGCCTGCTGCTGGACATCCACATTCGTGACGGTGACCTCAAAGGTCGCCGTTTCACATGCCGAGATGTCGGTAGGTATAATGGTGGAAACAATGGGCACGCCTGCGGCGGCGGAAAAAGGAAAAAATGCGGCAAGGCAAAGCCCTGCGCCTGTCAGGAACTTGATAAATGATGCGGTCATGGACGGGATGAAGATTATTTTCGATTATGGGAGGATTAGAACGTAAAAGAACCGGCCAACGAGCAAACTTGGTACCAGACAGCCTACAGGATTTGGCTGATTGCTTACAATCCCCGACTTAATCTCCCGTTTCAAGGGTAGTATCGCGTGAAATTTTCACCGCAGGGAGGCAGAGGCACGGGTTCTTTCTTGTTTGAACTCAGCGCCTCTGCCTCCCTGCGGTGAAAAAAATTGTGCGTTATGCCCTGTTGGCTTTGGAAAACATGGCCAGCAGATCGCCAAGGGTTTCCTTGAGGTCTTTGCGGTTTACTACCAGATCGAGGAACCCGCTTTCGAGCAGGAATTCGGAAGTTTGGAACCCCTCCGGCAGGTCGCGTTTGATCGTTTCGCGAATCACACGCGGGCCGGCAAAGCCGATTAGTGCCTCGGGTTCGGCGAGGTTGACATCGCCCAACATGGCGTAGGATGCTGTGACACCGCCCGTAGTGGGATCGGTCATCAGGGAGAAGTATGGCAGGCCGGCTTTGGCGAGCAGGGTGAGTTTGGCGCTGGTTTTAGCCATTTGCATGAGCGAAAAAGCGCTTTCCATCATACGCGCGCCGCCCGATTTGGAAATGATAAGCAAGCCCGCGCGGGTTTCGATGGCGTGGTCAATGGCCAGCGATATTTTTTCTCCTACCACGGCGCCCATGGAGCCGCCGATAAAACGGAAATCCATGGCAGCCACCACTAATGGAGACCCGTTCACGGTGCCTTCGGCTACTGCCATGGCGTCGTTCAGGCCGGTTTTGGACATGGTTTCGTCAATCCGGCGGGAGTAGGGCTTCAGGTCGGTAAAATTCAAAAAATCCACGGAAGCAAGGTTGTCGAACAGGCGATTGTACTGCTCGTCGTCGAACAGGATTTCAAAATACTCCCGCGAGCCGATGAGGCTGTGGTAATCGCACTTCGGGCACTTGTGGAAATTTTCCTTGAGTGCTTTGGTCGTGCTGGTCTCCTTGCATTTTTTGCATTGGAACCACAACCCTTCGGGCACGTCTTTTTTGGCTTTGGTAGCGGTGGTTACACCTTCTTTCAGTCGTTTGAACCAACTCATGTTGTTCGTTTTTTATCCAGAAATTACCGGTTGAGCGCAGGCCCTTTCGGGAATTGCGGGGCAAAGATAGGCACACATCCCGCATCTTGTCCCCTTGTTCATCCTTCGGCAGTTCAAAGGTAGCAAGGCAGCAAAATTTGTCGCCCGAAATTTTTTTGACACCAATGGGGGCGGCGGCAAAATGTCCCGGACTACCTTTGTTGCCGTTGAACGATGAACTGGAAAGACCTTTTCCCCCTTTTGCGCAAGGAATTTGTGCTGGAATTCCGGCAGCGGTACGCCATAAGCGGCATTGTCCTATATGTGTTCAGCATGGTATTCGTAGTGTATGTCGCATCCATTCAGGTGTCGCCGCAGGTATGGAACGTGCTGTTTTGGCTGATTGTGCTTTTCGCGTCCATCAATGCGGTGGTGAAAAGTTTTGTGCAGGAAAGCGGCGCCCGGCAGTTGTACTATTACCAATTGGCCAACCCGGTGCTGCTGGTGCTGGCCAAAATCATCTACAATACACTGCTGCTGCTGGTGCTGAGCGGACTCGCTTTCGGCGCTTACAGCGTAGTGGCCGGCAATCCGGTGCGGGATGTTTCCCTTTTCGCGCTCACGTTGGTGCTGGCCAGCCTCGGGTTTTCCATCGCGTTCACGTTCATTGCGTCCATAGCCGCCAAAGCCGACAACAGTGCGACCCTGATGGCTATCCTGAGTTTTCCGGTCATTCTGCCGATTCTTCTGACGCTGGTGCGCCGCTTGTCGCCCGTCGCGTTGGGTTTTCTTCAGGACACTTCCTACACCCGCGACATCATCAATCTGCTGGCCATTGACGCCATTCTGATTACCCTTGTTTTTGTTTTGTTTCCCTACATCTGGAAAGATTAACCTCGAAAATATACCATAAACGATCAAATTATGTGGTGGAAAGCACTTTCTGTGGTGTTGCTCGTGTACACGATTCTAGCCGGTCTGCTTGTGCCGTTGAAGTCCGGTATTGAGCGAGTGAACCCGTCTTTTGCCGAAACAGGCGATACGGTTTCGTTTCAATTTCACGGGTACAACACCTTTTTTGCCAAACCTGCCGACAAACCTGTGCGGGTTTGGTTGTACTACGACAAGCAGTACGCACTGGCTGCCAACAGCCACAGGGCAGTGAGCGATACCATTTTGGAGGCTGTGTTTGTCATGCCCAAAAATTTGCCTGAAAGCAAACAACGCATCGCACTGAACGCACTGGTAGACCATCCGCTGGCAGGGGCGTCGTTGCTTCCGGCGGCTGTTTCCCTTGGACAAAAAGCCGATTCATCTGCGAGTGCCGCCCCCCTTGCTGCTGTGTGGACAACCAACCCGGTGGAAAATGTCCACGTGCAAACGGGCTTTTCTTTCCCGTACCAAAACGTGATTTACGAAAGTATCCGGAATACCTACTTCCACGTCCCGATGTGGTTTGTGTTGCTGTTTTTGTTCACCGCATCGGTGGTGTACAGCATCCGGTATTTGCGCAACCCGGTGCCCGAGAACGACCGCCGCGCAATGGCGTACGCCGAAGCAGGACTTCTGTTCGGGGCGCTCGGGCTTTTCACCGGAATGGTGTGGGCCAATTACACTTGGGGCAAACCCTGGAGCAACGACATCAAACAACTGATGACAGCCGTTGCCCTGCTGATTTACCTGGCGTATTTTATCTTGCGGCGCTCATTCGATGAATACGAAAAAGGCGCGCGCCTGGCTGCTGTGTACAACATTTTTGCCTTCGCGTCGCTCGTGCCCTTGCTGTACATCGTGCCGCGTATGTTTGCCAGTTTGCATCCCGGCGCCACCGGTAACCCGGCATTCGGGAGTCAGGACCTCGACAATACCATGCGAATGGTGTTTTACCCGGCAATCCTTGGCTGGACCTTGCTCGGTTTCTGGATTGCCGACCTGCGCATCCGCTATCAGCGCATACACGACAGGGCAGTAGGACTGGAAGATTAACTTCGAATTCAAAGGCGGCCCATAGCACCGGCAAGGGCGGTAAAGACGAACGGGAAGCCAACCCAAACCCATTCGGGTTTCCAGACGAGGATGGCGAGTGTGCCGACCAGGCTGACAATAAAGACGAGCCAGTCGCGGCCCCGGTTTTCGGTGTATTCTTCGTTTTTGCGCATGACGTAAACTGTTTTTTCTTGTGTGGCGGCAAAGGTAAAAACCTTTTTTACAAGGCAAACCCATTACTTTGCGCCGCGCAAAACCACCACACAAAAAAGCGCCCGACTGCATTATGATCCAGGTTTATGTCACCGGAGGAACCTTCGACAAAGAGTACAATTACATCACCGGCGAGTTATTCTTCAAGGATACTCACCTCAAGGAAATGTTCGACCGCGGTCGCTGCGAGGTTAAAATTGACATCAAAACCCTGATGATGATTGACTCGCTGGACATGGGCGAAGACGAACTCTCGATCATTCTGTACAATTGCCGCAAAACCGAGCACAACCGCATCTTGCTCACACATGGCACCGACCGTATGGTGGACACGGCCAAGGTACTTGCCGAAGCAAAAATTGAAGGCAAAACTATCGTGCTTACCGGCGCCATGATTCCGTACGCATTCGGGATGTCGTCCGACGGATTTTTCAACCTCGGCAGCGCGCTGGCTTTCGTGCAGGTGCTCCCACCCGGCGTGTACGTGGTGATGAACGGGCGTTATTTTCCTTGGGATCGTGTGCGGAAAAATCGGCAAACCGGCACTTTTGAGGAAATCGAAGCGTAGATATTCACCGCAGAAGTGCGCGTCTCAAAAGACAATCAGAGGCTGCTTGTTCAGGCACATTCATTTTTGTGCTAAAAAAACTCATTCTATAAACTCGAATCTACCGCTAAACAACACGGCATATAGTAACGCCGCACCAAGGGACGCCAGAATACTCAGTCCCATAACCCAAAAGTACCAGCGCGGCACTTTCGAACGTTCGATGGCTTCGGCGAGCAACGCGATCACCAGCACCGCCAATACGATAGCCGATACGATGACCGTTAACAGCGCGGCCATGTAGTCGTTCAGTAGCCAGACAGCCAGCCAAATCGCCAGTTCCAGCAAAAAAATTTCGGACAGAGACAGCCGGTGGCCCGGTTTTCGTTCTTTTGTCATACGCTGCAAAACTGGATCAAAATTTTTCAATTCCAAACACCTGTTGCTTTCACCATGATTTATCGCAGCCTTGCTCTTGTCCTGTTCTGTTTTTCAGGTGCATCTTTCCACCTTGCCGCTCAACAGTACAACCCGCCGAACAATGAATCCGAGTTTGAGCGCCAGTATCAGGAGCGCATCAAAAAAGACCGGATCGGCGGGGTGTACATCCCCCGAAATCTGGACGATGTGCTGGTACAACTCAACAAACTGACCTCCGAAGAAGCCCGGCAGAAATTCAAAGCCATTCCGGAGGAATCCGTGTGCAAAGTCATGCACAACCGTCTTGGCCAGTGGATGATCGCCAACTGGAGTTTTTACGAAGGCTCCCGCTTATCCAACTACCTGCGCAGCGCCGGCGTGACCTATCCTGACGACATGGCCGACTTTCTGATTCTTGCCTATCACCGGCACCTGAATGGCCACACCGTGACGATCAAGGAACTGGCCGTTTATTTTCGGGAAAAACGCAAAAAAGAGTGGGAACAGCGGCAGCAACAGGGCGATGTGCTCAAGGAAGAAGTCCGCAAACGCCCCCGGCCCGAGGGCGCCGACACCTCGTCCCGGAAGCCCGCCCAACCGGTGTCGCCGCCGGCAAAATCAATACCGAAAGGCGCTGCCGGCAAGCAATAAGTTGTTTGTTTGGAAATCCGTTTACTTTTGCGGCCAATTATGGGAAAAAAACTCCTCATCGTAGAATCGCCGGCAAAAGCCAAAACCATCGAAAAATACCTCGGCAGTGACTTTGCCGTCAAATCGTCCTACGGACACATCCGCGACCTTGAAAAAGGAAATGACCTCGGCGTGGACGTAGCCAATGATTACAGACCCAATTACGTCATTCCGCCCGACAAGTTCAAGACCGTCAAGGAATTGAAAGAAGCAGCCGCTCGCGCCGACGAGGTCTGGCTCGCAACCGACGAAGACCGCGAGGGCGAAGCCATTTCCTGGCACCTGTGCGAGGTGCTCGGCCTGGATGCCCGCAATGCCAAGCGCATTGTTTTTCACGAAATTACCAAACCGGCTATCCAGAACGCCGTGAAAAATCCACGAAACCTGGACCTGAACCTCGTGAACGCCCAGCAGGCGCGTCGGGTACTCGACCGCCTCGTGGGCTGGGAGTTGTCCGGCCTGTTGTGGAAAAAAATCAAAAGCCAACTGTCCGCCGGGCGGGTGCAGTCGGTAGCGGTGAAACTGATCGTAGAGCGCGAACGCGACATCCAGCGCTTCGAGTCGGCGCAGTACTTCCGTATCACCGCTGATTTTTTGGCGCCCAATGCGCAGGGTAAACCCGTCAGTTTCCGTGCCGAAAGCCCCGAGCGTTTTGACAACGCCGCCGGTGCCGAAGCCTTTTTGCAAAAATGTCTCGGCGCTGCCTACGCCGTTCAGGCTGTGGACGTGCGCCCTACCAAGCGCCGCCCCGCACCGCCGTTTACCACCTCCACCCTCCAGCAGGAGGCCAGCCGCAAACTCGGTTACTCGGTGAACCGCACCATGTCTATTGCACAAGGGCTGTATGAACAGGGTTTCATCACCTATATGCGTACCGACTCCACCAACCTCAGCGAACTGGCTCTGCAAGCCATCAGCGACGAAGTCAACAAACAATACGGCGCCCGTTACCAGCAAACCCGCCGGTACAAAACCAAAAACGACTCTGCCCAGGAAGCGCACGAGGCTATTCGCCCGACCTACGTGGAAAATGCCACCGCCGGTTCTACCCGGGACGAACAGCGCCTGTACGAACTCATCTGGAAACGCACCATGGCATCCCAAATGTCCGATGCCGAACTGGAAAAAACCACGGT
>JAEUUV010000311.1 GCA_016787285.1 Saprospiraceae bacterium
AGCATGATTTGCCGGACGACAGCCAGCAGGTCTGCTTTGGAGAAGGTACGGTTCGGCCACTCCGTTTGCCCGTGGAAAGGCAGGTCAATGGCCACCACGGTGTAGCGCTCCGACAGAGCCTCTTCCAAAATGGCGAACAACCTGGCCCGGTCGCCAAAGCCGTGCAGGGCCACGAGCAACTGCGGCCCTTCGCCGAAGCGCAGGCAGTGTATGTTGGCGCCGTTAAGTTCCAGGAAAAAAGACCGCATACAGGACTCGTCAAACGTACAAATTAGTTGAAAAAAGGGCCTCCCCCTCCACTTCTTGTAAGTTTGTTTGTTCGGCCCTTGCCCGTGTTGTTTTTCCCCTGGGGAAAGACAACACGGGCAAGGGCCGAACAAACAAACTCCCGCTACCCTCCTAATCCACCCGAAACTTGAACCCGACTCCGTGGATATTTTCCACCTTGATGCGTTCGTCGCGGTTGAGGTATTTGCGCAGGCGGGAAATGAACACGTCGAGGCTTCGCCCGAGGAAGTAGTCGTCTTTGCCCCAGATGGTTTCGAGAATGTAGGAGCGCTTGACGACCTGCCCGCGGTTTTCGTTGAGCAGTTTGAGCAGGTCGGCTTCCTTTTGGGTGAGTGTTTCGCCTTCTTCTTCCCCGTAAGCGAGATTCAGGTTTTTGTAGTCGAAGCGGTAGTAGCCGATGGTGACCGGCGTATTGGATTTCAGGATGCCGGTGTAGGTGGAGCGGCGCAGGAAAATGTCAATCTTGAGCAGGAGTTCCTCGATGCTGAACGGCTTGGTGATGTAGTCGTCGGCGCCGATGGTGAGGCCGTGGATTTTGTCCTGCTTCATGCTTTTGGCGGTCAGGAAAATGATGGGCACCTGATTGTCGCGTTTGCGAATTTCCTCGGCGAGCGTGAAGCCGTCCACCTCGGGCAGCATGACGTCAAGGATGCACAGGTCGAATTTCTGACCCGAGCGGATGATGTCGAGGGCCTTCTGGCCGTCTTCGGCGTAGGTGACGTGGTAACCGTTGAATTCCAGGTTGTCGCGGGTGACGTAGCTCAGGCTTTCGTCGTCTTCGACGTAGAACAGGTTTGCTTTTGTATCGGCCATACGTGGGTTGGATTTACGCGTTCGGATTGGGCTGGTTGTCCGAGATCGGGCAAACTTAGTGCAAGTTGGCCGAAATGTACGCGCAAGGGTGGAAAAAGGTGGGATATGGTAATTTCCCTACAACCGCTCGAACCGCGCCTGGAAAAACCGCAGGTATTTCGGCTCGTACACCATTTTCAGGCCCTTGATTTTTTTGCGCCGATCAAAAACCGCTGCCGCCGACTCGGCAATCACGTCCATGTGCGCCTGGGTGTACACCCGCCGCGGAATGGTGAAGCGCACCAGTTCCAGTTTCGGGTAGTAGTTGCGCCCCTGCGCGTCGCGGCCTGCCGACACGATGCCGCGCTCCATGGTGCGCACACCAGAGTCTATGTAAATTTCGGCGGCGAGCGTCTGGGCGGGGAATTCATCCTGGCTCAGGTGCGGCAGGAAGGCTTTGGCGTCCACAAAAACGCCGTGCCCGCCGACGGGTTTCACGATCGGTATGCCGTAGGATTCCATCATGTGGCCGAGGTATTCCACTTGCCCTACGCGGGCGTGCTGGTGGTGGTCGTCGAGGCTTTCGGCGATGCCGATGGCCATGGCCTCCATGTCGCGACCGGCCAGTCCGCCGTAGGTGTGCAGGCCCTCGTATACCACTACGAGGTTGCGGGCTTCTTCGAACACATCCCACTCGTTGGTGGCCATGAAGCCGCCGATGTTCACGAGCGCGTCCTTTTTGGCGCTCATGGTGGCACCGTCGGTGAGCGAGCAGATTTCGAGCACGATTTCCCGGATGCTTTTCTTTTGGCAACCCGGCTCGCGCTGCTGGATGAAGTAGGCGTTTTCGGCCACGCGCGTCATATCGTGGATGATCCGGATACCGTGCCGGCGGGTGTATTCGCGCAGGTCGCGCAGGTTTTGCAGG
>JAEUUV010000340.1 GCA_016787285.1 Saprospiraceae bacterium
GAGAAACCGGAGGCTGCCAGGTGCACGGAATCGCCGGCACAAACACGCAGTTCATCGGGCAAATCAAGTGTGGCCGCAGTGTTCAGCGCGATGAGCACGGTGTCGCTTTGCCGAAATCCGCAGGCGTCGAACGCTTCCACCCAGTATTTGCCGGGCGTGTACGCGGTGTATGTGGCTGCCGTAGAACCGTCTTGCCAGCGGTAGCGACCAAAACCTGGACCTGCCGTAAGTTCGACAACCGAGTTTTGACACAGCAGGATGTCCGGGCCGAGATCCAGCGGCGGTGTTTGATTTTGTACGATGAAGGAAGCCATGTTGTTCTCAAAATTACATTCCTTCTGATCGGTCGAAAGTGTATTGTAAATGAGGGAAAAAGGCCGGGGCGCGGAGCCATTGTCGTTGACTACCAGAAAAAAGGTCGAGTCAAAAACGGCCGGCACCCGGAGCGTAATTTTCCGGCAGTTGTTTGGAGCAATAGCGGCGTCCAGCAAAAGAGGCGGGAAAAACAAGGATGCCGCCGTCGTAGTCGGGTTACTGCGGTAAAACGCCAGCGGTGTTTGGGCGGGCAGGGTGGCACTTCCGATGTTGCAGATGCTCAGGTGCAAATCAAGACTATCGGCCCGGCAGCGCACGGAGTCCACGGTCAGAGCTGCATCGGGCACCGGAGTCCCCGGCGGGAACGGTTCCCGCAGACTGGATACCTGGGTCAGGTATAGATTGAGCGGGCGCCTTCCGCTTCCCGGCGGGAGTTCGAGCCAGTGTTTTTGCATATCAGTAGGAATACTCAGGTCGTCGTTCACATGGGTTACGTGGTAGTTGTACTGGTTCCAGAGTTTTCGGCAGGGCATCCAGGGCAGGTTGGCGGATTCAAATATATTGATACGACCAAAGATTGCGGGCAGGGCGGTACCGCCGGTCACGGCAATTTCCGCCATACCGTCGTTGTCCACATCGGCTACCACAGGGTACTCGGCGGCAGTACCGGAAGCGACCGGTGTCGCAGCCCAGTTGCGCAATGCGTCTACACCCGCAGGGAAAGGCGTGTTTCCGCCGTACAGAATACGCAGGTTCGTCTGGTCGCGGTAAATAATTTCCTGCGTGCCGTCGCCGTCCAGGTCAAAACAGACGGCCCCCGAAAACCCGCTGACGTCCGTCGTCGAAACCGACCACCAGGTTGGGTTGGCCGGATTTGCATTCGAGGCATTCAGGTTGAACGCGTACAGGCGGCCCGAACTGGTAGCCACGATTTCGGGCAAATCAGTAGCAGCCCCCATTTCCCGGTCATCAAACAGGTTGGCTATGCAGGGGATGCTGCCGCTGGGTTCGTAGTCCGAACCGTTTGGAAAAAAGTAGGGCATAAAACGCACCAGCCCGTTTTTGTTCCAAACATATACACCGAACTCGGAGATGTTTCTGCCGCCGGTCACCACCACATCGGGAATACCGTCCAGGTCCATATCGGCCACGGCGGTCAATCCGTCCATCCAGTAATCCGGGGCCGTGAAATTGGAGAGGCTGCGCTGTGTTTTGATCTGGTAACCGTCGCCGTCGCTCAGGTCGAGGTCAATGGAGTAGATTTCATAGCCGGCAGCCAGTTCCAGCCCGGCACAGTCGGGGTCGCCGCCACAATCGGCCACCGAAAGCAGGTCGGCTGCCGTTGAGGAGGCAAGCACGGGGTTGTAACTGATCCGGCCGGGAGGGCCGAACGGTGCGATGACGGCCCTGCGCAGTTGCGCGCCGGCCAGGTTAATTTTGAAAACTGCGTTTCCGGCATAAATCTCCGGTACGCCGTCGGCGTCGAAATCAGCCAAAGCAGGTGCGGCATACGGCAGGCCCGTCCCGAAGTCCGAGGTCAGCCACAGTTGCATGGCGTTGGCGGTCGCCGGGTTGTAGTTTTTGTACACCCGCACCAGTTCGTCCGCACATACCACAATCAGTTCCGGGATGTTGTCCCGATCCAGATCGCCGACGGTGACGGCGTTGGCGCTGCCGAGCCGTTGCGGAATGTCCAGCGGACGCGGCGTAGTCGTGTTGGAGCCGTCGCCCTGGTAAAAAAAGATGCGGTCGAGGTTGCTCAGTCCACTGTTGCTGGAGGTGACACAGATGATTTCGGGCATATTCCCGCGCTGAGGGTCGAGGTTGGCCACTTTCGGAGTGGCGTACACATGTACCGGAGAAGCGGCGCTTTCCCAGTCTAATTGGGCCGCAATCGGGTCGGGAGGCCCCGGCGCCGTACAGTTGTCGCCGAGCAGGCAGTCGCAATCCGGATCGAAGCAGTCCACATAGCCGTCGCCGTCGTCGTCCCGTTCGTTGTCGCAGATTTCGGCGCAGGGGAAAACCGTTTGGCATGTGGACGTAGCCGTCATCGTCATATTGGCGAGGTTGAGCGAGAGTTCGGTTGCCGGATAATTTTTGAGTATGGCTACTACCGGAGCTTCCTGCATGACCACGGGAATGTCGGTGACGGTTTCGGTCAGCGAACTGTCCGGCAGGCAGTCGGTTGGACTGTCCGAGTCGGGCATAGTCATCAATTCGATGGCCGACGACGATCCGGTGTAGCGCACGAAACGGATCAACCCGTTTTGGAGGGCTACGGCAAACGGCGCATTGGCACCGGTTTTCCGGTTCCAAAGCACCTCTCCCGTCTCATTCAACCGCATCAGGTAGCCGCCTGCCATGCCCGATTTATAGTTGTTCACCAGCCAGCCGTCTCCGGGTACCTGCCTGGCACTTATGTTCAAGTTGGACAAACCGACTGCATTGAATCGCCTGGCCCATATCGGAAGACCGTCGGCCCGGCAACGGACATAGTATTTTTCCATGCTGCCGGAATTGCCTAAATGGCAAGTCAGAAAAAGGGAGAATCCGCCGTCGGCATGCGTGCCGATTCGGATTCTGCTGCCCCGATCCACATTTTCCGACGGGAAACTGATCCGGTATGAGGTCAAAAATTGACCGGTCTGACTTACCCGCAACACCGTTATGGGCAAACTGCCGAAGTACAGCGGGAGTACGGTAGCGAGAAAATCGCCCGTGCCGTCGGATGTGCGTTTTAGTTCGCCATGTGTGGAAAACCCGTTGAACTGCAACGTCCAGTCTACGGAACCGTCGGCGTTCATTTTTCCGAGGTTTGTCTTGCCGTCGGTGCCGAGGAAGAAAAATCCAAACGAGCCGTCGGGGTTGGCAGCCAGTACATCCACGCCTTGCGGAACGCCCAGTTTATATCCGGTTTGAAGTTCCCTGGCCCATATAAAATCGCCGGCTTCATTGATTTTCAGGAAAAACGGAGTCTGTAATGCCCCGCCTGCGAGCAGGGCAAACTCCCCGTTGCCCAATGGTTCCATGTCCCAAAAACCGCTGTAATCCTGTTGATGAACGGTTTTCTGCCACAGGATTGATCCGTCGGGAGCAATGCGGGCCAGGATCGGCAGGTTATCGGCCCGTCCGGCATAGATCGCAGAGCCATCGGGGAGTGGGGCCATGTCGGTTATTTCCAGCACGCCGCCCGGTATTTTTAATTCGACCCGGGCGTTGGTCAGGCCACTGCAAGGTGGTTTGACGAAAATGATGGTTTCCCGGGTAACTGAGCAAAAAGCGCCGGATGCCCGCAAGGTCACGGTGAAGTAGCCGGGATTTTGAAAAAGGAAACTGAAATTCAGTGTCGTATCCAGCGGGAACCCGTTGATGGACCACTCAAAATCGGTGGCGCCGCCGGAAGACGTGTTGGTGAACAGAATGGTCTGTCCGGGGTCAATCTGCGTCTGACTGGCGGTAAAGTCGGCGATAACGGGGCACTTGACCGTAATGTACCGGGTCGTTTTGTCCGTGCAATTCGGGTCACCGTTTGTGGCGATGAGTGTGACGGCGAAAGTGCCTGTGTCGGTAAACGTGAAGGTCGGGTTGGTCAGGTCGGAATAAAAAAAACCGTCAAGTTCCCAGGTGTAGGTGGTGGCTCCGGTGGTCGTGTTGGTGGTGGTCACGGTTTGTCCCACTTCGGCAGGATTGGCCGACGGCGAGAAGCCGGCAACTACGGGGTTGGCGCAGGGATCGAGGCAGCCTTTGGAATTCAGCAGACTGCTTCGGACGGTTTCCAGCGTCCCCTGTATGCGGACGGCCTGCCCTGCCGTGAAGGCGTGGTAGCAGGGGAACGGGGAGTAGTCCATGAAATTCGAGGTAAGGTCGTCTACATCCGAAATGAACGGACTGCCGGGCGCCACGTCGGTCGGGCAGGAATTGTATGGGCAGGTGGTATGCGTGGCTTTGTCGGGCGGTGTGTCGCACACGCGGTCGCCCTCCTGCGTGCAGTCGTCATTGGAGCAGCCGCCCTGGAACGTATGGTAAAGTCCCAAAAAGTGCCCCATTTCGTGGATCAATACGGCATCTTCGGCGGGCGAGGTTCCAAAATACCGGGCTTCGCACACCATGCCGTCGGTTGGTTCGCCATGCGCATCCGGAAAAACAGCATAGCCGACCACGCCCGGCCCAATCCCTTCGCTGTAAATTTCCTGAATCACCCAGATGTTGACATATTCCAGCGGGTTCCAGCGGCTCAGGTCTTTCAGGGCGATGTCCTGGTATTCGAGTACCATGCTGGTCAGTGGCGACTGTGTGCGTGTGATACCCGTGGTGGCCTTGCCGTCGGGGTCCCGTTTGGCTAAGCAAAACTGAATCTGTGTGTGAACTGTGGCGCCCTGCTGGGCAAAATACCCTTGTGCGGCAAAGCCGAGGTTGAGGTGCTCAACGGCAGCCTGGACTTGTGCATCGGAAATGTTTTCCGGGCCGCCGTTGTGGATGATGTGGACGACCACCGGTACTACGTGCGGCAAACCTTGCGTAGCGGCATCCGGGCTTTTTTTGTTGGAAAAATACCGGCTCAATTGTTCCTCAAAGCGCAACAGACGCTGTGCAAATGCCGGACTTCGGGTGCCGTCGAAACCGCAATTCAGATCCGGGGCGCTTTGGGTGAAGCCGGTGGAGAACGAAATGAAACAGCAAAGGAGTGCCAGGATGGGTCGGGATAGTTGCATAAGCCGGGACGTGTTGATAATAAACCTGTCGCAAGATATACGACTTGGTTTTTCCGCTGCTTGTTCAACCGGGGGGTGCGTCGGCTACCAGGCAAAGTATTTTGGAGCTAAAGCAGTTTCCGAATCCGCTTCGTCGGCCCCGGGCAAATGGCGTTGTGGCAATTCATACACGCGGTAGCCATTACTTTGAAATGCTCGGGCGCTTCAGCAGGGGTAGCGTTTTTCAACATCCGGACGGTTTCGAGGTACGAAACGGCGAAGGCTTTGTACTCCGACGATGCTGCTTTTTCGGGTTCGGTGGCGGCGGCAGTGAGGATTTTTTCCGCATCCACGGACCATTCCGGCGTGTGGCCGAGCGCAATTTTTTGCTTCGCTTTTTCCGCCTCCCGGTACAGGTCGTTCATCAGTACGGCCAGTTCGCTGCTGCCGTTCGGGTTGGTGTAGTTTCCGGAGGCGGTATTGGTGTCGTCCGTCGCGCAGGCAAGTACAAAAAGGGTGGCAGCAAGAGCGAGGGCTGTAAACTTCAGTGTCATGGCGCGGTTTTTTCGGGCAAATGTAGCGCCTAAGCCGGCAGTATCCACTCCCAGGCGTCTCCAATTTCGTGATCCTGAAAACAATAATTCAAACCCGCAGCATGCCGCGAAACCCTCTTGCAGCGTAGTACGAGGAGGCGCCGTTGTGGTAAACGAAAACGGTATCGTAGCGAAAATCGGCAAAAAGCGCGCCGCCAAGTCGCCGGATCGCTTCCGGCGTCTGGATCCAACTTGAGGTTTTTGTGTCGAACTTCCCAAGTTTTTGCAGGCTCCGGTATTGTGCTTCCGTCAGCAGTTCGATGCCCATGGCCGCAGCCATATCCAACGCGTTCTGCTCCGGACGGTGCTCTTTCCTCGATTCCCAGGCCTCCCGGTCGTAGCATGTGCTTCGGCGGCCCGCAGGGCTCTCGGCTGTGCAATCCACAAAAATGAATTCGCCGGTTTGAGCGTCGAAGCCTGCCACGTCCGGCTCTCCGCCGGTTCGTTCCATTTCGTGCAGCGACCACAGTTTTTCGGCGCCGGCCTCCAGCCGCGCAAGCACATCGGGCCACTTCATGCCCGGGTGCCGGCTCATGTTCTTTTCAAAACGGCTTTGCAGAATGCGGAGCAGGGCTTCGCGTTGGTCGGGGAGGAGTGGCTTTTGGTATTGTGTTGTCATTACGTGATTTGTTGAAAGGAGAGAAGGGTTATTGATGTCCATCAAAACGCGCTACATCTGAGGCAATATGCCCTGCTAAAGACGTGATAAAGGTTTTTAGGTTCGTCATTGCAGACAAGTTGCTATAAACGCCGGTAGTTGCAGCGCTTCGAGCCGAGGTGATGATAGAAGCCGTTGAGTAAAGTTGCTCCTGAACGAGTTTTTGACAAAGAAGGTCGTAACGCTCTAAATAAGATGTTCGGTTGAACTCTGAGAAAACGGGGAAGTGTGAGGAACTGTTTGTGACTGGCCGCCTTGATTCCGGAGCGTCTTCAACCATAATCATCCATCCTACAAAGGGTTTGGGTTGTTTCCCAAAAGCGCCTTCTCGATAGGCTGTCCATAGGTCATGGGCCGTGCCGATTGCTTCTTCAACCCTATTATTAAAGTTATTTCCAAAAGAAGGCCCAACTTGGCTTTTGAGTTCAATAGCTGCAACCAATCGGCTTTGGCGTACTACGAGTATATCCCAAATCTTCGTTGGACGGAAAAATCCTGGGAGGGTTAATACCGATTTTCCCAGATGAATATCAGAGCGAGAAAGTCCGTTGCCTATGATCACATCAACCATGAGTGCAACAAAGCCGTCCATGTTTTTTCCTGCAGTGACACCTGTTCGTTCTCCTATATCAGTCGCTCCTGCATTTATTTGCTTTAGTTTGGCTTCCTCTCGTTTGCCCCAGAAAGATTTGGTTGCATCCTGTGCTTTTGCTTCAAAGTTGGATAAATTTAGTGCCATAATTACTTTTTGTTGGTGCCCAAGGTAGCACGTTCGGATGAAGTCAGGCCGTAAAGATCGAATACGGCACGCTCTAAGGTCTCTTTCTGAATTGATGCCTTGATGAGCACTCGTTTGGTTTGATCAGGAACATCCTGCCAACGGGGGATACGAATGCGGCGTAGATACTGTGCCTGAAAACGTAAATACCCTCCTCGCATTCGAGTTGAATAAACAGAAACAAATAAACGGGCAATACCGGTTCGAAGAACAGTTTGCAAGGCCCTTAAATCCCAATCGCTCGAAGTGATGTAATACAGGTTGTGGTGCGGATAAAATTCACCGGCATCATAAACAATATGTGCTTCCCCCTTGATATCGGGAATGAGCAGTTTAGGTTTTGCCGTCAGGTCGAGATTAATGCGATCAATGGTACGATACCATTTATTGGGAGATTTACGAGCACAGTGGCGATTGGCTATCCGGTTTTTTCGTTCTTCAAGATACCTCTGAAGAAGGGGATAATTTTCAAGTTTCACCAAACTGCCATCTTCTTCATAGGGGTTAACCAAGCCTAAACCGTTCCAGCGAACTTCTCCGGAAGCGATGTCTTGAGTGGTAACTAATGGCAGTTTCCGACTTGGCTCCACAGATAGGCTGTCAAACGGCCCAATAAATGCTTCATCAGCCCCTGTTGCTATGCCAATACCAACCTTGCAGCCTTCTTTTTCCAAAGTGGGAAAAATTCTTTCCAATCGCCGTACAAGTTCAAGTTGATTGGGTTGGTCAAAAATCCAAGGCTCATCTTCGTTGGTCACTCTCTTAATTTCGCGTACCGTAGCCAGAGAGGGAGGTTGAGGGGAAACCAGGGCATTGGCCAAGTCTTTAAGCGTTGCTTTGTTTATCTCCGGCTGTTCAGCAAATCGGGTTGCTCCGGCAGCCTGTCGCGCTATGACTGCGATGGATGGATAAGCGGATACTTCGGAGTGAAAAGCCGGAGTGTCCACCATGTCCACATAAATTTTGAGATGGTAATGCTTCGAAACCAGTTTACGTAGCAGACTTCCATATCGGTTTTTCGTCCATCTGTCCGAACAGATAAAAGCAAGATGCCCGTTTGGCACCAGCAGACGCAGTGAGCGTTCTATGAATGGTATGTACAAATCCGCTCGGTCATAAAGGGTACTGTATTGTTCACGGTAAGCAGATAAAAGTACGGTAGGTATCCGTTCTTGCCTGACATAAGGGGGGTTGCCTACAATAAAATCAAAGCCCTGTGGTAAGGATGAAAGAAGGAAATCTCCCAAAATTAGCCAGGCATGAGTTAGTCGGTCCGCAATATCTGCTGGAATACCATGCTCGCATAGAAGATACAAAAGGTTGCGCTTCGTCCTTATAAAGGTTTCGCCGTGTAGTTCCACTGCGCACACACACATACTCAAATCCTCAAATGCATCAGCACTTTTATTAGCGGCTCGATTCCAAGCCTGAAGCAATCGCTCCACCATTGGAAGCAAAAAATTGCCATTTCCAAAGGAGGGTTCGAGTATTTTCATTTGATCCAATGGTTTATCAGGGGTATATCCGGCTAAATCAAGGATAAAATCAACTACATCCGGACGTGTGAAAATAGCACCACGCTCTTCGACGCTTGCTGATGTCATGGCTTCGATGGCGCTCATCACTTCTTCTTGGAAAAGTAAAGAAGTAGATATTTGGGTATGAATTGGAAGTGATAAATTATCCATAGGATCGCTTAATGGATGCAAAACAAAACAATTTGATTTAATTGGTTTGGTTTTTTAAAAAACCCGCTCGCGCTCGCATGGGTCTCCGACCCGAAGCGCCTGATTCCTACCCCACCGTCACCGCCACCGTCTTCTTCACCACAAATCCCGTCCCGTTCCCGACCGTCAGTTCCAGCGTGTAGTTTCCCGCTTTCGGGAAGGTCACCGTCGTGTTCGCGGGCGAGGCCGGATCGGACTGGAACTGCACCGGCTCCTGCCCGGTCACTTTTTTCCAGCCAAAACTCAGGGTGTCCTGCTGCGGGTCGCCCAAACCATTGTCCTGCACGCGAACGGACAGCACCCGTTTTTTGGCGTTCGGCGGCTCGGTGGCCAGCACGTCCACGTCTACCGAGGGTGGCAGACTCACCACCACGGCTACCGTGTGTTTGGCTGTGTCAAAACCGTTGTCGGCGCTCAACTCGAACGTGTACACGCCCCGCTGTTTGGGCAGCACGACGGTAGTTTCCAAAGCAGCAGGATTGCCCGGTACGGCATTGCCCGGGCCGGACAGTTTTTTCCACAGCAAGGTTACCGCACTTTGAGGCGTCTCGTCGCCGAAGCCGGTGTCGGTGAGTGTGCCTTTCAGCGATACCGTGATTTCATTGCCTTCTGCAGTCACCTGTTGTTTAGTGCCGGCATGCACCGTTGGCTGGGTGTGTACGAGCACCGTCACCGTGTCCGCAGTTTTGGCGGCGCCGTCGTCGGCTTCCACTTGCAGGATGTATTTGCCTTTCCGGGTGAACAGCGCCTGCACGTAGTCCGTGTTGTCGGGACTGATGACCATGTTTCCGGGGCCGCTTTTTTTCGTCCACTTGAGTGCCGTCGCGCCGGGCGGGTCGGGCAGTCCGTCGTCGCTGACGGTGGCGTCGAGCCAGATGGTGACGTTGGCCTGCCCGGCTTTCAGCAGCAGGGGCGCGGGCGCGGGGCCGGCACTGACCACGGGCGCCCGGTTGATCGTCACCGGCACGAAAACGGCGGCGGCGAGTTGCGGGTTGTCGGGGTTGCGCACGGTGAGTTGCAAGCCATACAAACCGCCGACGCCGAACGTGGCGGTGGTTTGCGCTCTTTTTTCATCGGTAAAAGCCACAGCGCCCGGGCCGTTTATTTTTTCCCAACGGATGTCCAGCACGTCGGCCGGGTTGCCGAGGCCGGTGTCGGTTACCATTCCGCCCAGAGCCAGGGAGTTGGTCGGAAGCGTCACGATTACCGGCGGGGCTACACTCAACACGGGCATGGTGTTGACAGTGATTTGAACCGGAATAATGGTGTTCAGCGCGCCGTTGTGTACCTCCAATTGCAGCGGGTAAAACCCGCGTGCCGCGAAAACGGCTTTGGCCGACAGCGTATCCGCGCCCGCAAACTGCACCGCAGGCGGTCCGCTGACCTGAGTCCAGCGGACGAGCAGCGGCTCGTTGGCCGACTGGTCGCCGCGACCGTTGTCCAGCACCTCGGCAGCGAGTTCGGCTTCGACGCCCGCCCCTTCGAG
>JAEUUV010000023.1 GCA_016787285.1 Saprospiraceae bacterium
AACCGGACGGTAGAAAAAACCTACATCGCCGAGATCTTCGGGGCAATGCCTGCCGATTCGGGCACCTTGCGCCACCACCTGGCCAAGTCGGAAGACGGCAAATCCGCTATCGTGGCAGATACCCCTTTCGACGGCAGCAAACCGGCGGAATGCGACTACCGGGTACTGGAAAAAACAGCCACCGGCGCCCGGGTGGAAATCGCGCCGAAAACCGGACGTTTCCACCAAATACGCGCCCAATTGGCCCATATCGGCTGCCCCGTGGTGGGCGACACGCGCTACGGTGGCCCGGCCTGGCTGGAACATTCCGTCAAACTGCACGCAAGCCGCCTCGTGGTTCGTCACCCGCGTACCGGTGATGTATTGATCATCGAAGCGCCACTGCCGGACAATTGGTAAGACAAGCCTGGCGTTTGACGGGACTAAAAAGTACGAAATGGGTTTTCAGAAAGCAACCTGCGCGGTACAACCCCACCCTCAGCCCCTCCCCCAAATGGGAGGGGAGGATGTCCTCGGTAAAACAGAGGATTTTGTTCTACATTATTTGTGTGATCACATTTGGGATAATTCGCCAATGCGCGATGTTGCCCCCCTCCCATTTGGGGGAGGGGCTGGGGGTGGGGTTGACTCGCGCCGGCATTCCCGTTTCCTCAAAACCCTCACATCCTGCGTATTTTTCCTTTTCGCCCTCCCGCTTTTTTCCCAATCCCCCGACAACCCGCGCAACGAAGAGCGCAACTACGACGCCGACGTACTTTCTGTACAATTGCACTTGCGCAATGCCCCCATGACCTTCCCGATGGTGGACCTGAACGCATCCGACAGCGCGTTGGTGCTCCAGTTTGACCACCTCGGCACCGACATCCACGAGTACCTGTACACCCTCGAACATTGCAACGCCGACTGGCAACGCTCGGCTTTAGACGACAACGAGTACATTGACGGATTCACCGAAGACCGGATTTGGGATATGTACAACTCCTTCAACACGCTCCAGCAGTACGTCCACTACACCCTCAAGTTGCCAAACAACAACATGCGCTGGACCAAGTCGGGCAACTACCTGCTCAAGGTGTACGAAAATTCGGGAGAGCGGCGGCTGATACTCGTGCGGCGCTTTCTGGTTGTAGACCGCCGCTGGAATGTGACCACCAACTTTGTCCGCCCGGTGCGGGTGGATAAAATGAATACCCACCACGAGATTGATTTCACCGTTAATACCAAGGGCATGCGGGTGCAATATCCCGAGCGCGAGGTGAAGGCCTGCATCCTGCAAAACGGACGCTGGGACTCGGTACTTGGCCCGTTTCCGCCGTTTATCACCCGACAGGAAGACCTCGTGTTTGATTATCAGGACAAGATCACCTTCCCGGCGGGAAAAGAATGGCGCTACTTCGACATGCGTACCTTTCAGTACCGGGGCGAGTTTATCCGGGACATCAACATGCTGCCGGGTTACTACGAGATTACGCTCCAGATGGACGAAAGCCGCGCCAACCGCACCTACATCCAGACCAATGACCTGAACGGGCGATTCAGCATCGAAAACAATAACCAGAATCAGGGATTGGACCAATGCGATTATGCTGCCGTGCTGTTTTCTCTGAAACAAAACCAGGAACTGGACAACGCTGATGTGTACGTATACGGCCAGTTCACCGACCGGCAACTACGCCCCGAGTTTAAAATGAAGTACGAGGAAAGTGTCCACGCATACGTCTGCGAAGCCTACCTCAAGCAGGGATATTACAATTACCGGTACGTTGTCGTGAACCGCGAAACCGGCGCCGTGGACGAAGAAGGCGTCGAAGGGAACTGGTACGAAGCCGGGAATGAATATCAGATATTGGTGTACTACCGCCCTTTCGGCATCCGCTACGACCAGTTGATGCTGACCACCACAATAGACTCAAGGCTGCGCTAACAACTCAAAACTCCCGCCTTAACCAAGGCTTCGGCGGGCAAGCAAAACCCAAAACTCAAAACTCAAAACTCAAAACTCAAAACTCAAAACTGCCTAATGTTCCTCCGCCCGTCCCAAAATCCGCCCTTCGCCGTATTTCTTTTTCAATTCCTCTTCCTCTTTTCGTTCCTCTTCGGTAGCAACCGGCTGTTCCAGATTGGATAAATCCGGCTGCCCGGCATCCACCCAGGCGGTGTACCAGGCGCAGGCTACGGCGTGTATGGCGCCGCGAAGTTGCCGTTCCACCATGCCGTCGAGCGCTGATTGGTACGCGCTGGCGAAATCGCGACATTGGGTAATGATGACGGCCTTCCCGCGCATATCGGGGCACATTTGTTGGTCTTGGGGGAAGGTAGCGCGCATTTGGCGTTCGATGCCAAGCACGCTGTCCACCATGCTGTTGCTGTACAAAACCATGTCCCAGAAGTAGTCCGTCGTTTGGGCGATGTATTCGGGTTTCCCTACAAAATAGTCGTACTGCTCGTCGGCAAAAAGTTCGGGAATGCGGCTTTCCCAGAAACCGTGGATACCGGTCTGGCCGGTTTTCTGACCATTGTAGTTGCTGGTGGTATGCAGCGGCACGTGCGCGTCGCCGATGTAGTGCCCGATGTCGGCGCACAAGCGGAGGATGCGTTTGGTGTCGCGGCGGCGGAAAGCGCCGGTGAGGTCGCGTTGCATTTTTTGCAGGTGCCAGGGGAGTATGCCGTGCGCAGAGAGGCTTTCCTGAAAAAAGGCTGCACGCAGTGCAGGTGGCTCCTGCCCATCAAGGCGCAGGTGTGCGGCCAGCGTGTCCGGGCTCAGCAGTTTTTCGGGATCAGTGAAGGAGGGCACAACGTGTCGGATAAAATACCCGCGCCAATGTTCCGCCGGCACATACGGCTTGGCGCGTTCGCCGCCGAAAAGCAGCACCGTGTCGCCTGTGGCTGTCACGCCCCAAATATCCGTGTACTGCAACAGTGCTTCGGTAAATGTGCGCGGCAGCCCCTTGAAGGGCGGTGCGCCGTGTTCGTCAAGGTCAATAAAATGCCGCGGCCCTTCCCAGGGTGTGGCGTACCGCCGCATGTCGGGGTCGGTGGCATGGTCGGAAATCCAGTCAATGTGGGATTTGAAAAACACCATCATCTCCGGCGGCAAGGTCAGCACAGCGAGGCGGTTGATGCGGCGGTGGGCAAAAAATCCCCAGATCGGAGTTAAACCTTCCAGGTTTTCAAAACCTGGAAGGTTTGCGCAGTTGCCGCGTGCCGGTACGCGCGATGACTCGTAGGTTTCATCGCTGTGGCCATGTTCGCCAACAACTGCTTTGAGCGTTGCTGTTGGCGTCCAGCCAACAGCGGCAAATACGTAGCCGGTAAGGGCAATCAATACCATCGCTTTGCGCATAGACCTGTTTTTTCTGATAAATACGTTGCCTGGAAATTACCACGCCCTACTTCTTTTTGCTCGACTTTGCCTTCGGGTTAAACTCCAGACATTTTTCAATCCAGAAGTTCAGATCGTGATCGCGCTCAAAGCCTTCGGCTTCGATCATAAGAAAACCGGACATTGCCCTGCCACCGTGGACCATGGCTGAAGCGCCCGGACGCCGGGTTAATTCGAGCTCTTCGGCAGGGTCCACACGTGCCATGATACCTCCTTTGTAAGTGCCGGCCAGCATTTTGTCGTCCACCATAAAGCAATCGCCACCGAACATACGCTTGTGCTCGAATGCAATGCCTTTGACCGTGAGAATGTCGGCGATACGTGCTGCAGTTATGTGGTTTTCCATGATAAATTTTTGTTTAACAATGAATTTTGTCGCTGTTGCATCCTGTGAAAATGACTTTTGTTCAAGTTGGCTCATCCAGCACCGTCACCGACCAGGCCTCGGCTTTTTCGGCAAACAACGCTTTGGTCCTTTCCCAGGTAGCCTGAAACAGTTCCGATTCGCGGTACCGTTCGAGCGCCGCCTCGTCGTCCCAGATGCT
>JAEUUV010000202.1 GCA_016787285.1 Saprospiraceae bacterium
AAAACAACACCCAAACCATCCCCGCCATAGCCACATTCCACGGAATGACGACCAAATTCCAGTCCAGCCCCAACGGACTGAGCGCCAATATGATGAACGCGTGAAAACCGATAGCCAGCCACCGAAAAACCGGACGTGACTTTCCCCATAGCAAGCCGGGCGCCAGCAGCAGTTCCGCCAAAGCCACAGCATACCCGAGCGCGGGATATGCTCCAAGTGGCTGCGTCCAGGTGAAGGCTTCGCAAAACCAGGGAAAATTGTCTTCCGCAAAATATGGCGTGATTTTGTTGAACCCGCCCCAGGCGTACACTGCCGCAAGCAGCCATTGCAGGCCTCGGGTGGCGAGGCGACCGTCGCTGCCGGCAACCGCCACGATACCAAGTACCAGCAGGTAAAAGTACGACCAGGGTTGCAGGCGGTTCAGGTCTTGCGCAATCATCCAGATCAGCACAGCCAGCACGAGCCATGCCGTATATTTTTTTGCAGGAAAAACTCCGGCTACGAATAGCGTCAACAGGCATATCCCGAGTTGAACGGTATCCCAAAGCGATGCCGTCGGCGCTTGCGCAGGGCCGAAAACAGGCAGCAGCGGGAATGTGCGCCCGCCTCCTGAAAACCAGAGCGGCCAGGAAAGCGCGATGTGGGCCAACATGGCCAACACAAGGAGCCGAACGATTGCGGAGATAGTACCGGATGCCTGCATTCGGCCCAAATATCCGGTTTTCCCCGCTCAAATTGTACTTCGGTGAACCGCAAGCCTTGCATGTTGTTGAAGCCACATGCGCACCCGGTGCATCCATTCAATAATTCCTTCCTCTCAGCATTATGCGGCTTGACTACTTGCGCATCGCGGGCTTGGCTCTGCTTTTTTTTGTGCCTTTTCTGGGCGGCGTACACCTGTTCGACTGGGACGAGGTGAACTTTGCCGAGTGTGCCCGCGAAATGATGGCCACCGGCGACTACCTGCGCCCGCAGATTGACTACGAGCCTTTTTGGGAAAAACCGCCCTTCTTCATCTGGCTTCAGGTGTTGTCCATGAAAGTTTTCGGCGTTGGGGAGTTTGCCGCGCGTTTCCCGAATGCCGTAGCCGGCGTACTGACCATGCTGCTCGCATACCGCATCGGGCGGCGCCTGCACGACAACACCTTCGGTTGGCTCTGGGCACTGGCGTGGCTGGGCAGCCTGCTTCCGCACCTGTATTTCCGCAGCGGCATCATTGACCCCTGGTTCAACCTGCTGATTTTTGCCGGGCTGTTTGGTTTTATCGAGTTTCGCTGGCTGTTTTTCACCCGGTTCGAGGGCCGCACGTTCTGGCGCCGGTACCGGTATCTGCTCCTCGGCGGCTGGCTGCTGGGACTGGCCATCCTGACCAAAGGCCCCACGGCATACCTGATCGTGCTGCTGGTGCTGCTGGTGTACTGGGCGCGGTACAAATTTCGAAACCGCGGTTTCCTGACCCATCTGCTCCTGTTTTCGCTGGCGGCATTTTCGGTATCGGGGGTGTGGTTTTTGGCAGAAGTGATTGCGCATGGTTCCGGTTTTGTACAAGAATTTCTGGCGTATCAAATCCGCTTGTTCAGCACGCCGGATAGCGGTCACGGTGGATTTTTTGGCTACCACGTGCTGGTGCTGCTGCTGGGATGTTTCCCGGTTTCCGTGTTTGCACTGCCGAATCTTTGGGGCGACCGCCAGCCTGAAGACGAAGTGCTGGAGTCCGATACCTTGGCCAGTTGCCAGCGTTCGGACTTAGCCACCTGGATGCAAATCCTGTTTTGGGTGGTCCTGATTCTGTTCAGCATCGTGCGCACCAAAATTGTGCACTACTCCTCACTGGCCTATTTCCCGCTCACGTACCTCGGCGTACTCACCATCTGGCGGGCTATCCGCTGGGAGGTCCGGCCCAAGGTCGTCGGGATACTGCTGCCCATACTCGGCCTGCTGGTCGGCGGCGCCCAGATGCTGATGCCGCTGGTGGGTCAAAACCCCGACTGGTTGCGCCCGTTTTTTGAAAATGACGCGTTCGCACTGGCCCGGCTGGCCGTACCTGTGGATTGGCAATGGTGGCACGGCCTGCCGGGCGCAGTACTGATCGGCGCTACCCTCGCAGCCTGGTGGTATTGGCAAAAAAAACAAGCCTGGCAGTCGGCTCAAACGGTTTTTACCGGCGGGGCGCTCTTCGTAGCGTTCACGTTGCTGCTGTGTATCCGAAACATCGAACGGTACACCCAGTGGTCTACCATCGAATTTTATGAAAGCAAAGCCGGACACGACTGCTATGTGAAACCCGTAGGCTTCAAAAGTTACGCCCACCTGTTTTACACCCAAAAGCCGCCGGTGCAGGGCGACTGCGCCCGCGACGACTACCCTACCCTCGCCGAAGGGAAATCCGGGAAAAAGGTCTTTTTCGTAGCCAAACAAACCAATACCCAGGAACTGCCCAACCTGCCCGGCTGCCGCGAGTTGTTCCGCAAAGACGGGATGGTGTACTACGAGCGGGAGTGACAAAAAACACTCAATCCCCCACCTTCACCAGGCGCTTCGAGGTTTGTTTTTCCCCGGCAAGCATTTCCACGGTGTACATGCCGTTGGGCAAGCCCGTGCGGGTGTACAACACCGTATGCTCGCCGGCAGGCAGGGTTTCATTTTCGTACCAGCGGTACACTTCCTGGCCATACGTATCAAGCAGGCGCAGGCTCACCGGACCTTCTTTTTCCACCTCAAACCGGATGCGCACTTTGGAGCGGAAGGGATTGGGAAATACCAGCGGTTCGCCGGCTTGTACGCCGCCAACCTGCTGATTGTCCGCTTGCTGGTTGCGGTTGCCTGAACCGTCGGCAACAGGCGCTACAATGGGCGACGCACAGGGGTCAATGAATGCGTGGAAATTATCGCCACTGGTAAAACCCGGTTTCAGGATCACCGCGTGCCCGGCCTCAAACACCACCGAGGCGCCGTTGGACGGACTGATGTCGCAGTCGGATCGAATGTCGTTGAACGCGTCGAGGTGGTACGGAAGCCCGAGAATATGGGTCAGATCAAGCACCGGACAGTCCACTTCGATGTCGTACCCGAAGCCGTCGCCGGCATACACGCCCGCGGCATTCCAGGCGCGGGCGCACTGGAGCACCTCGTTGGAGCAATTCCCGAACAGGTCAATAGCCGCCTGAATCGCGCCCTGCTTGGCGTCGGCGTAGTCGGAGCCGGAGCCGAGGTATTGTGTCAGGCTGCGGTAGGCAATACGCGCCGCATTGGCCGAACCGATGCCCTGCACGGCGTAGGTATCGCCGTTGTCGTTGACGCCGCTGCCGCCGTCGCTGAGCAGGAAGAACCAGAAATTCTGCACGCCGCTGTTGGTGTGTACGCCGCAGTTGTCGTTGGTACCGTCGCAGGGCGGGTTGACGACGCGCCAGTTGGTACCGAGGTAGGTATCGGGGTCGTTGAACGCGCCGGGGTTGTGCATGCTGCGGATGGCGCCGCGGTCGTTGCCCACGAGCCAGTCGTTGGCGCCGGTGGCAAACAGTTCCACCATTTCGCCGAAGATGTCGCTGAACGATTCGTTGAGCGCGCCGGATTCGCCGGCATAGGTCAGGTCGGCGGAAAACGAGGTGACCGCGTGCGCAAACTCGTGGCCCACGATGTCGAGCGTGTTCCAGTCGTCGTTGGCATTGTTGTCGGTGCCGTTGTCGCCGAAACGCAGTACCTGGGCGCCGGGGCTCCAACTGGCGTTGCTCCAGTTGGTGGTGCCGTTGGACGTAAACCCGGCCTGGTTGTAGCCGTTGATGTTGGCGCCGCCGTTGTCGTAACTGTTGCGTCCGTGCCGGTTCTGGAAATACTGCCAGGACTGGAGCAGCCCGAAAAACGTTTGCACGGCGGAGCGCTGCCCGGCGGCACTCCAGTTGTTGTCGGCATCGGTATATTCCACCGCAAACCCCAACTGCGAGGAGTCCTGCGAATTGAACACGTGGATGTTCGGCGCCTGGCAGTCGTCGTGCAGGATGAAGTTCCCGCCCGACTGGCGGGTGTTGAAGTTGGCGTTTCCGTTCCAGGTGGTGGCGCCCGAACCCGGGTCGCAATGAATATCGAGCGGCGTGCGGCGCAGCACTACCCCCGTGGCGGCGTCGAGGTAGACGGCCTCCGATTGGCCGTCGGTGGTGTGGATGTCGAACCTCCAGGCCAAGCGGTACGCGTCGTCTTCGGTGTTCAGCCAGAGCATTTCACCCTTTGGGAAAAACGTGACGTCGGGATTGTCGGTACGCGCCTTCAGGTTTTCCTCCATTTGTTTGTCTAACCAGAGGTAGTTTTTGCCGGCGGTGTATTTCAGAACCAGATCGAGCGCCGGCTTTTCCGGCAGGGTAATGGGCGGTTCGGTCAGCGTTACCCCGGTAGTGAGGCGGCCATTGGCGGTCACGATGCGCCCGTCTTCCGATTCGTGCAGGGTGTACAAGCCGTCCTCGACCCGGTAGCCCCGGAAGAATTGCTGAAAGCGGTGATGGGTCATGCCGATTTCGTCGGTTTCGGCTTTCAGCAGGCGGAATTCGTCGCGGGGATTAAGGCCGAGGGCGACCCGGGATTTTTCAAAAAAAGTACGCGGCGTGAGTTTGACATCGTCGCGCACCCGAAACCAGCGCAGGCTGCTGCCCGGCTGGGCGATGGCGGTCATAGCCTTGCGCTGCAGGCTGTCTGAAATCTGGCCGTACACCGCGATATGTTGCCCGCCTGCGAAGAGTGCAAGCAAAAGGATCCATTTTTTCATTGTTGTATGGTGGTTGAAAAGTGAGGTAAAAAGGAGGCGGGGATTATTTCACCGAGGAGTTGATGACGGCAAAAACGATTAAAAGTGAAGTGGTTATCCTGATTTTCGTGCCTTGCGCGTCAACCCCACCCCCAACCCCTCCCCCGGTGGGGAGGGGGGCTTCCCCCAGGGCAGACGCATGAAAGTTAAATGGCTCAAACGAAAGACTCAAGTTATTGATAATCAGTCGAATTACATGATTTCAGATTACATGATTGTTGATTTAAGAAGTATCCGTAGCGTACACCACGACACTCCGTCAAGTAAAAAGCGGTCAACTCTACGACCTTCAACAATCTAAAATCATGTAATCTGCAATCATGTAATTTTTTTATTTTGCCTTTACAGGTGTTTACACCTCAATTTACATGCGTCTGCCCTGGGTGGCTTCCCCTCATCAAAAGTGAAACCTCGGAGTCGGGGTGCTTTGGCTTCCCGACTAGAAAGCGACCGACAAAGCGCGATGTGCCCCCCTCCCCACCGGGGGAGGGGTTGGGGGTGGGGTTGACGCGCGGCGGGCAGCATGGGATAGCCCCTGACTTTTACCTCCCGGCTTTCAGCGCATCAATCTGCTTTTGCTGGCTGATGAGCAGCAGCGTCAGTTCTTCCACTTTTTGCAGCAGGATGCGGTTCATTTCACCCAGTTCGATGCCGCCGTCTTGGCTCACCTCGGCTGCGGAAGGCACGCCGGGCAGGTGTTTGTTTTGGGAAATAAACTGCTCCCATTCGTTCAGGTTCGGCAGGGCGTAGTCCGGTTCGAACACGTAGTCGGGCCAGTTGGCTTGCAGAGCCACCTTCACTTCGGTAGCCACAATGCTGCCGTTGACGTACATGGCGTGCGTGCCCGGCGTGCTGGCCGGATTGCCCACGATGACGCGGCCGTTCACCCGGGCATCGGCGCCGACGGTCGCCGAGGCATTCACGGCGAGGTTGGCGCCCACGTTGGCGTTGGAGGCCACGGTGAGTGTATTGCCGACGGTGGTGTTGTTGGTCACCGAGAGGTTGTTGCCCAGGCTGGTATTGCCGGTCACGCCGAGGGTGCTGCCGAGGGAGGCCGCGCCGCTCACGTTGAGCGCTGCGCCGAGGAATGTGTTTCCGCTCACGTTGAGGGCGCCGCTCAGCAGGCTGTTGCCGCCCACACCGAAATTGTTGACCACCGTGGCGGTGCCGCCGAGGCGGGTATTGCCGTTCACGTCGAGCAGGGCGGTCGGGGTGGTGGTGCCGATGCCGACGTTGACACCGTCGTCCCACAACTGGCTGTCGCCAAGCGAATTCGGGGTCAGGAATTTGGCGATCCGGTTGGGTGTACCGTTGATGTCTTCGCCGGTAAGCAGTTTGTACCAGGTGGAGCCGGTCCAGTCGGCGGCGTTGTTGGTCCAGCGGCGGTGCCAGATGCCGCCGTCGCCGAAGAACAACTGGTGGTCGTTGCTGGTAGCGCCGGGCGCGAGGGAGAGCAGGCCGCCGTGGGTACCCACGCCCGGCACGCCGAGCACGCCGCGCTGCTTGAGTTCGAAGTAGGCCTCGTCAATGTACGTGTTGGGGGCGTCGTCGGTGTTTTGGTTGTTGTCGAAGTGAATGCGTCCGAAAAAATCGCCCGTGGTGTGCGTGTTGCCGACGGTGTGCAGGTGGAAATCGGGATTGTCGGTACCGATGCCGACGAGGCCGTGTTGGGTGATAATCATGCGGTTTTTGAGTCCGAGTCCGCTGTTGGTTTGAAAAATCAGGTTGCCCTGAAGCAGGCCGGGCGCTACGGGGTCGGTGGCGAACGACTGGATGGTGGCGCCCGTGCGGATGTCGCCGATGGCCGTCAGGCCGTTCCACTTGATGGTACCGAGCAGATCGCCTTGCAGTACCGGCAGCGGGGCGCCGGCATTGGAACTGTTGTAGCGGTACATGACGAGTTCGGGTTTGGTGCCCGCGCCCTGGGCGTTGGCGTTTTGATTAAAAACAAAGCAGAGGCTCAGGGCGAGCATCAGGAGGAAAGGAAGATTTTGCTTTTTCATTGGTAACGAAAATTTAGAGCATGAACAGTTTGGTGTGTAATTGACGGGGCAAAGATTTGGGCCACCGGATTTTTTCTTTTGGAAACGGGTTGGAAATGGTTGGGAAGTGTTTTCGAACTGCGACAATACCTCTCGAACATCTGCTCCCGCCAAGGCATTCGTTCACGAAAACTATTGCCGGTCATGCAAGTCTCCGAATTCTCCATTTTCCGTACCCTGCTCCATGAGGTTCATCTGAAAGCCTTTGGCGAACCCCTGAACGCCCTGCCATACGGCAAAGCCCAGGCCCTGAGTTGGCTCATCGAAGAAGCCACCGGGCAACTGTTGAGTTACAAAACCCTGAGCAATTTTGTGGGCGCAGCCCTGCAACGGCGCCCAGAAAGCGTCAACCCCAATGCCGGCACGCTGGCCATACTGGTACGCTACCTGCAAGGGTCGGCAAGCGGCGGCAACGACGCGGTGGTGTGGTACAAATACCGGAGCCGGTATTTCGGGCAGGAAGGAATGGCCGGCAAGGCGACGTACCCGATGGCGGCTGCGAGTGCGGCGTGAGGGGCGGTTTGAGCCGGCAAATAGTGTGGCAATGCGCACCGGAAAACACATCTTAAATTTATAAAAATGTGTGCCTTCGATTGCCCCCGGCGGGGGACGCGGCCTATTTTGCCGGAAAAGCGCATCCATGAAAATTGTCGTATCGCCCGTTCAGCAAGAAAATCAGACCCGAATTGCCGTAAAAAACCAGGAATACGACCCATCGTTTCCCGGCAAAATGAAGCAGATCGCCGGAGCACGCTGGTCGCCGGAGCAGCGCTGCTGGCACATCCCGTACGCGCCGGAATCTTGGGAAAAACTGAAGGAACTTTTTCCGGACGTTGAAATCGTACCGGCAACCACCCGGCAGGCGCAGGTTATGCCGGAAAAAACCGGATACCGGGAAGAGATGCCGCAAACCGCTCCCCCACCCCGCCCCGACAGCAAGCCGACAGACCCCGACCCGGCTATTTTGCGGCCTGATGCAGCCATAGGCATCAGCCGGTTGCCGGGCAACGAGCAGTATCTGGCCCTGCACCTGCCGCCGGATTTGGTGCCGCAGCACCTCCACTCGGTGAAAAACATACACGGGCGCC
>JAEUUV010000158.1 GCA_016787285.1 Saprospiraceae bacterium
GGTCACATCGTATGTCATCACGCCGCCGATGCGCTCCAGGGTGACAAATGCGTAGGTTTTGCCTGCAATTTGAGCCAGCGCCACGCCTTCCGGTTCGGGACCTTTGGCGCGGCTGCGGCCTTTGAACCCGTTGCCTTCGTTGTCGGCGTTGAAAATGGGCGCCGTGTATGGGTCTTCTGCCGTGATTTTTTCAAAATCGTCGCCGCTGTCAAACACCCGCTGCCCGGTGGCGGCATTCCAGATCGAAAACGAACGTGCGCCCACGCAGTACAGTTCGTCAAAGTCGCCGTCGTTGTCGGTATCGCCCTGCAGGTTGGAAATGCGGAAACGGCCCATGTTGTGGTTTTCGCGAAGTACCTGCGCGTTCGGGAAAGCGACCGGATCGAGCGTTACGGCGCCCACCGTGGTGCGTTCGTTCAGGCCGGCGTATTCTTTTTCATCGCCCTCGTTGGCGGTGATGAGGTAGGTGGCGCCGCCTGCCGTGTAGTTGGCCACGGCATCGGGGATGTAAAAACCCTTGAGCGGGTAATTGGCAATGTGAACGATTCCGCTCTGGTCGGACAGGTCGAGGCCGTTGCCGAAGGCGCTGTAATCCTTGGTTCCCAACGGCCATACGCGGGTGAACACCTTGTTTTCGAGGTCGAGTTCGGCAATGGCGTTGTTTTCCTGCAAGGTCACCCAAGCCATTTTGCTGTCGGGTGACACACTGACGTACTCCGGCTCAAAGTCCTGCGCCACGGTGCCGGCCGGGAACAACAGGCGAACACCGGCGGCTTTCAGAGCGGCAGCCTCGCTGTTGAACTGCGTGAACCGCACCACCGTCACGTCGGACTGGGTTACGGCGGCAGCGCCGTTGCTCAGGTCAATCATGGACACACTGCCTTCGGGGTCAAGGGTGTAGGCGTCGTTCGGCTGGCCTTCGTCGGCAGTCAGCACGAAACGCCCGTCGGGCGTAAACGTAATCATGTCGGGCAGGGCTCCCACCTGTACGCTGCTGATGAACGCACCGTCGGTGTCGAAAAACACCACCGAGCCGTTTTCCTGTTCGTTGTTCAAACCCGACACGCACACGGCCACGACGCCGTTTTTCACCGCCACACTTGTGATGCCGGCGCCATACGGCGCAATGCTGACCTGCTGAACCAGTACCGGCGCCGAGGGATCGGAAAAGTCCACGATGTCGAATGCCTGGAGTCCCGTGCTGATGGCAAAGAGCCGCTGCGAAGTGGGGTCGTGGGCCACAATTTCGGCTAAGCCGGCGGCATTGCCCGGGTTGCTCACCGTGTAGCGGGACACGAAGTTCAGTTCCACCGCTTTGGTCGCCACAGGCGCTTTGCGGTCGTTGTCGCGGATGTACACCGTGAAAAACGGATTGCCCTGCACACTCACGCCGCCGGCGTTTTCCAGCGCCAGCACGAAGTACTCGTCCTGCTCGCCTTCGGCATCATCAACCAACGGAATTTCGATTTCGATGCTGGTTCCGGTGCTCAGGTCGAGCGTGGTGGTGGTTTGCGTCAAGGTCACATCGCCGGTTCCGGCGGTGCTGAAAATGCCGGTTTTGAACACCAGGTCTACCGTAGCGCCGGCAGCCGGATTTTCCACATTCAGGCGTACCGTGGCCGAACCACCGTCTTCCGATACGGAAACAAAACGGCCGACAAAGGAAATGCGTGTGGTGTAGTTGAAGGCAAACTGGTAGGGGCTGAGCATGGTGCGTCCGTCGGTGTCGGCTACGCCGGCCACGGTCAGCGTGTAGTTTTGGCCGCCGGCAAACGCCGTTCCGTAGGTCAGTGTCACGGTATTGGCGGCAGTCAGCACCGCCGTTGCCAGGTCGGGAATACCCGTGTAGTTGGCCGGGTTCGTAGCCGAAACGGCATCGAGGGCATTGTTGAACACCAGTTCGATGCTCGTGCCGGAGGTCACGGTAGCCTTGGTCACCTGCGGCGGGCCGGGAAAATTCCAGGCCGGCCATACCTGTGCGGGCGTGCCGCTGCCCGTGCCGTTCCAGTTGGCCGGGTCAAGGACGGCGGCACGCAACTGGGCGGTCGAGCCGGTTTGCGGGCCGGTATAATACGCGTTCACGGTATTGCCGGCGGTATTGCCCGGCGCCGTGCTCAGGTTGATGGATGTGGCGCCGTCGGACAGGCCGGCAGGCAATTTGGACAAACTGCCGCCGCAGGCAGTGTGCGCGCCCGTCACCCAGGCATTCGAACTCAGCGCCGTGACGTACGCGGGCGATTCGGGTGCGCCGGTGTACACGATCACCTGGTCGCCGCCGGAACTCAGGCCGAAGGTAGCACCGGTTACGGTACCGATACTTGCCGTTCCGGCGTCATTTTGTACGGTGAAAACCGTACCTGCAGGCACCGTCTGTGCGGGCGCAGTCCAGACGATCCCGCCCGGGCACTGCGGCTGGGCGTTGTCGGTGTATTTGGCATCCGTCATACGGATTTGGGTGCCGGGCAGGATGTTGACAAAGGTCAGAAAAGCGACTTCGTCGGAGGTGCCAGTCGCGTTCATGCGGTAGGCGACCGGTACAATATCGCCCGGCTGGAAGGTCGTTTGCGGCACAATGGTCGTGAACGTCACGGCCTGCACGGAAGCCACGGCGTTGTCGGCAAGGTCTTCCACCACACCGGCTTTCAACGCGAGGTAGTACGTTTGGCCGTTGGCGAGCGGAGCATCGGGCACGATGGTCAGGGTACGACCGGCGACTGTGCCGCTGAACGGCACGGCTGCGCCGGCAGCATCGTCGAGGCGCAGTTCAACCAACGTTGGAATATCGGTGTCGGCTATCGGCGTATCGGAAACGAGACGGACGTCCTCGCTGAATGTAATGGTCGGGTTGACGCTCACCGGCACATTTACGGCGGCGTTGAGCGGACTAAATGCAACTGTCGGAGGGATGTTGTCGGCACCAAGCGGGTTGGCGTCAAGGGTGAAATTGTCGAAACGGTTGTTGCCCACCGTGCCGCCGCTCCCCTGCTCGAAGGTGATTCGGATTTGAAAATTCGGGTTGTCGTTGGCGGCGGGAATGCCCGAGAAGTCGAGCGTTTGCAGGGTGGGGTCGCCGTTGACGGGGAAAATCTGGGTAAAGTTGACGAAGGTATTTCCGTCGGTCGTGTATTCGATGTTTTGCGTGCCGGCACCCGAACCGGAGCGGCGGGTAGCGTATTTGACTACAATTTGCTGGAAACCCGTGGTGGGCAGCGAAAACAGCAACCCGCCGCCGATGGGGTCGTTGAAACGCAAATGCGTGCCGGCGGCGTCGCCGTTGCGGGCGTTGGGGTTGGTCATGTCGAAGCCCTGGCCGGTGTTGCTGGTAGCCTGTACGGCGCTGATGCCGCCGGGAATGGGCGCGATGGCCGAGCCACCCACCAGACTGAGCGTCGGGGTGAGCAGGGCTGTCTGATCGGAGGAGTTGTTGAAATTCCAGTAGTGGACGAGGGTTTGTGCCTGTATTTGCGCGGAAAGCAAGAGTAGCGCGGCAATGAATCGGACGAAATTGGGTAGTTGTACCTTCATGGATGCAGTGCTTTTTGTGAAAAAAGAAACTGCGAAAGTCCACGGGCTGTGTTAAGCCGAAATGAAAGCCGGGTTATCGTTTGGTGAAGGCAGGGTTAAAAAAACATGAAGCCGGTTTTTTCGGAAACAGCGCGTACATTTGAAACCGGAAATAACGAAACATACCCAACCATGCAAAACCGTTCACCTTTTCCCGGCATGGACCCCTATCTGGAGGGGCACCTGTGGCCGGATGTACATCATGATCTGGCTAGCGCGATTCGGGAACTCATCGCCCCGCAAATCGCTCCCAAGTACGTCGCTCGCGTGGAAACCTACACGGTGGAGGACTCCAACCCGGAAGGCGAAGTAGGCATTACCTACCCCGACGTGGCCGTGTTACAGCAACATACCCTGCGCGAACCGGCAGTTGCCTACGGCGAAACGATGGTGGCGACGGAACCGACGCTGGAATTTCCCTCCCGGGTGACGGTGCGTATCCCCGTGGTGCAAATCCGGGATGTACAGAAGAACCGCCTGATCACGG